>JBAYGQ010000031.1:0-10830 GCA_041666585.1 Bacteroidota bacterium | reverse complement strand
CTATAGTATTTTAAATTTGAGTTTAGACAATGGTTTTGGCGATCTAACAATTAAAAATAAACCAATGATAAAGCCTCTGTGTGAGAATGTAATAGCAATTCCGCATTCGAACAACAAAGATTTTTGGGTTATTGTACACGGAAAAAATAATAATAATTTTTATATGTTTCTCGTAAGTGAGAACGGAGTTTCTTTAACTCCAATCATTAATTCTATAGGTATTATTTACAATACTGTTAACGATTACACTTGTTGCTTTAGCTATTCAAAATGTGGAAAAAAACTTGTTTCATCAGTATACACTAAAGCTACCTATGAAATTTTTGACTTTGATAACAATACCGGAAATTTATCGAATCTGATTTCATTATTTGATGATACCTTCTATTTCGCTTATGATAATGAATTTTCACCGGATATGACAAAATTATATGCTACAAGCCGTTATGGACCAAGTCGTTTGTATCAATTTGATCTAACATTAAAAGAAGCTGATAAAATATTAAATAGTAAAATTATACTTTCTACTCATCCTGACCGACATTTTTATGGTTCTCTCCAACTTGGTCCCAACGGTAAAATCTATCATGCAATGCAGGGTTCAGAATATCTTGGAGTTATCAATAACCCCGACTCCCTCGGAACAAAATGCAATTATGTTGAGCAGGGTGTCTATCTCGGCGGTAGAACCAGCTTTATCGGACTGCCGAATTTTGTACAAGCAAATTGCGGTAGTAATAATACAATTTTAAAACCTGAAATACAAATTGTCGACTTTAACCCTTGTACTGATACATCAGTTACATTAATTACTCAAAGCGGCTATTTCGCGTATTACTGGTATTATCTTGATGAGCATAATTTAATTGAAACAGCTAAAAACAGAATATTTGTTTTTAAGTCCGGTAAATATTATGTAAAAGTTATGAATGAAACTGGAGAAACTGCCTTTTCAGATACATTGTCAATTAAAATCGGTAAACCAAAATTTATTGAAATATCAGCTCAGCTTAGCGATAACGAACTTGTATTCGATTCAACAACAATATCAACAACAAACTCAAAAAATATTTCAATTAAAAATATTGGCGCTGGACTTTATAAAATAACACCGTACCTAATTAAAGGAATTGAATTCTCTTTTAACAAAAATAATTTTCCTATTTTTCTTGCACCTGGTGATGCAATTAACTTGCAAATAACTTTTACTCCGAAAAGTATCGGAACATTTGTTGATACCCTAGTAGTTAAAGATAGTTGCGATTCTTATTCTATTGCTCTAACCGGTTCAAGTAAAGAAATGCTGATTAATAAACCGACTATTATTGTTGGTAATTCTAAACCTTGTAGCAACGATCCGGTAAGATTAAGTACACAAACCGGTTATGCGAATTATTATTGGTATGATGCGGAAAATGGAACAATGTTAGATTCTTCTAAATCAAGTGTTATGATTACTGTCTCCGGTAAATACTATGTGAAAGTTATAAGCACATTCGGTCAGATTGCATTTTCAGATACTATTACTGTTAACATCGGAACACAGAAATTCATTGAAATCTCAGGACTATTTAACAGCAGCGAACTTGTATTCGATTCTACAATTGTATCTTCAACAAGCTATAAAAATGTTACGATTAAAAATATAGGTATCGCACCTTATAAAATAGCACCGATCATTGTTAGAGGTTTTGAATTCTCTTTTCCCAAAAATCAATTTCCAATGCTGTTGCTACCTAATGATTCTATAGATTTAATGATTTCATTTACACCAATTACTTATGGAATTTTCAAAGATACTTTAATAATTAACGATTCCTGCGACCAATATATAATTCATTTATTTGGATTTGGAAAAGAAAAACCGATTGAAAAGCCCTTTATTAGTTTTAATACTCCTCCCCCTTGTGAAAACGATTCTGTTACAATAAGTGCAAATGGCGGTTATCCTCATTACTATTGGTATTTTGCAGGAAGCAACGAATTAATTGATTCTTCAAAGTCAAGTATTATCGTTAAAAAATCAGGGCAATACTACTTGAAAGTAATGGATGATTTTGGAAAAATTGCTTTTTCTGATACTGTCTCAATTTTTATAGGAAAACCTAAATATATTGAATTGCAAAATAATATTGAAAAAGAAGGTTTAGTTTTCGATTCGCAAGATTCTTCTTCCTTACTTTCTCAAAAGATAGGAATAAAAAATATTGGTTCTACTCCCTTCAATATTAAACCTGATCTTTTCAAAGGGATTGAATTCAGTTATCCAAAAGAATTATTCCCAATGATGCTTGCTCCTGAAGATTCAGTTGATATTATTGTTACATTTTCACCTATGGAAGTCGGTACATTTAGGGATACATTATTTATCAATGATACCTGTTTGAATTATCTTATTCCTTTGACAGGATTAAACAATGAACCAAAAATAAATAAACCAATTATTACCATAAGTAAGGTGAATCCTTGTAGTACTAATTCTATGACACTAACTGTAGATGAAGATTATCCTCATTATTATTGGTATGATGCCAAAAATGCGAATTTGATTGATTCTGCAAAATCAAGCATAATCGTTAGTGATATTGGAGAATACTATGTCAAAGTAAAAAGTAAATATGGACAAATTGCTTTTTCTGATACTATAAGTGTTAGCTTTGGTTTTATTGAAATGCTTCAGGTTACTTACGAAATGCAAAAGGAAGAAATGCTTTTCGACTCAATCGCCTACTTTTCATCTGTATGCAAAAAGTTTAAAGTTAAAAATATCGGTAAAATGCAAATAACTGTTGATCCTTATATGTTGAAAGGTGATGCATTCAATATTCCGCAAAACAAGCTTCCTGCTATTCTGCAAAAAGGCGATTCAATAGAATTGGAAGTATGTTACTATCCTCCAGGTATCGGAACACAACTCGATACTTTATTAATTCAGGATAAATGCGATTTTCATTATATACCGGTACATGGGAACTGCATAAAACAGCAAGAAAATGATAGCACAAAATCAGAACCTAATTATATTGCTTCTCCGCCTTTTCCAAACCCGGCAAATTCGGAGATTGTTCTTCCTTTAACTTTTACTAATACCGGTGAGAGCATTAATTTGCGCTGGGAGATTTTTGATAATCTTGGTTCTTCTATTTGTAAAGGTAATGCTGAGTTGAAGGTTTCTGAGCATTTTGTTCCAGATGCTTCGCTTTACAATGAAATCCGGATTAATACAAGAGGCATTCAATCAGGTTTCTATTTGCTTGTTCTAAATGATGGGTTGAATTCAAAAACATTAATTATTACAATTGAAAAATAAAAAAACATACAAGCTTTGTATAAAATGAGGGTTCTTTAAAGATGGAATAACAAGATTTTTCCTTATTTTTGCTTAAATATTTTGCATCAATAATGAAAAATCAAAATGGACAAAATCTTAATTATTGGAGCCGCATCGGCTATAGCTCAGGAAACCGCAAAATACTTTGCAAAAGAAAATGCTAAATTATTTTTAACCGACATCAATATCGGCAGACTCGAAGCGGTTCGCGACGATTTACTAGCACGAAACAAAACCCTGATATTCATCGAAGCGATGGATGTAAATAATTTCGAACGACATCAGGAAATTATTAATAAAGCTGTCGAAACCCTCGGAGGTTTGGATGCTGTGCTGATTGCACACGGTATTTTGGGTGACCAAATCAAATCTCAGGAAAACCCCGAACTGATAGTGAAAGAATTCAATACTAACGCATTAAGTGTTATCCTTCTTGCTTCGCATGCCGCTAATTATTTTGAAAAGCAACAATCAGGTTGCATTGCGGTTATTTCTTCGGTTGCAGGTGACCGCGGAAGGCAGAGTAATTATATTTACGGTGCGGCAAAAGGTGCTGTTACTACATTTCTTCAGGGACTCCGCAACAGAATGAGCCAGCACAATGTAAATGTCCTAACCATTAAACCCGGGCAGGTGGATACGCCAATGACGGCTGATATGCCAAAGAGTCTTCTCTTTGCTAAAGCAAGTGTAGTGGGAAAAGGAATTTTTGAAGCAATGAAAAACGGAAAAGATGTTGCATACCTACCGGGATTTTGGCGTCTTGTAATGTGCATAGTAAAAGCTATTCCGGAAGGTATTTTCAAGAAAATGAAAATGTAATTTATATATCCTCATCCGATGACTAAGAACTCGTCGGATGAGTTCTTTTTTTATACATCAAGGTTCTTTACATACTGAGCGTTTTGCTCGATAAATTCTCTGCGCGGTTCAACCTTATCACCCATCAAAGTTTCGAAGACTAAAGCCGCCTCTGCCGCATTCTCAATAGAAACCTGCAACAGAGTTCGTGTTTCCGGATTCATGGTTGTATCCCAAAGCTGTTCGGGATTCATCTCTCCCAAACCTTTGAATCGTGAAATTACAATACCATCCTGAGTTGCATTTTCAGGTAGTTCTTCGTCAACTAATTCGATACCTTTTTTCTGAGCTATTTCCTTGCGGATTCTTTGAATAATTTCTTCACGTTCACGCTCATTATAAGCATAATATTCGGCTTTACCTTTTTTAAGCTTATAAAGCGGTGGTTGTGCAATATATAATTTGCCTTTATAAATCATATCCTTCATATAATTAAAAATCAGAGTCATAAGTAGGGTACGGATATGTGAGCCGTCAACGTCAGCATCAGCCATTAGAATGATTTTACCGTAACGGGTTTTATCAACCTCGAAATCATTGCCGAAACCCGCCCCTAATGCTGTAATAATAGCTGTTATTTCATCGTTCTCCAAAATTTTATGCTCGCGGGCTTTCTGGACATTAAGGATTTTTCCTTTCAATGGAAGTATCGCTTGAAATCTTCTGTCTCTGCCCTGCTTAGCGGATCCGCCTGCAGAATCACCTTCGACTATATATATTTCAGTATCTTCGGGAGTTTGCAAACTGCAATCGGCAAGCTTACCGGGTAGTGTGGATGATTCGAGCACTGTTTTTCGCCGAACAAGCTCTCTCGCTTTCTTTGCGGATACTCTGGCTTCTGCAGCTAAGATTGCTTTTTCAATTATCTTTTTGGCATCCGCAGGATTCGAATCAAGATATTGGGTTAGTTTTTCATTAACTATTGAACGGACAATACCTTCAACTTCACCGTTACCAAGCTTTGTTTTAGTTTGACCTTCGAACTGGGGTTCTGGAACTTTTGCAGAAATAATTGCAGTTAGACCTTCACGAAAATCGTCACCGATTAACTGCATTTTAGATTTATTAATATTTGATGCATATACATTTAATGTACGGGTAAGAGCCGCTCTGAAGCCGGTTACATGTGTACCGCCTTCTATTGTATTAATATTATTTACATACGACAAAACATTCTCTGTATAACCCATATTGTATTGGAAACAAATTTCTAACTGAGTTTCTCCCTCCAAACCGCCTGTATCCGAACCCGAAAGAAAAATTGGATGTGTATAAGGTTTATTTGAACTGTCTACATATTTCACAAAATCAACAAGTCCTCCGATATAATGGTAAATTTCTTCCCTGCCGTCACGCTCGTCAATTAATACGATAGATACTTCCGGATTCAAAAAAGCGAGCTCCCGTAAACGCTCGGCTACCTTGTTAAATTTAAAATCAACAGTTTTGAATATTGTTTCATCAGGCTGGAATCGTACAATTGTTCCGGTTTTGTCGGAATCACCCATTTCTTCCACCTCAGAAACAGGAATACCTTCTGCATAACTTTGTTGGTAAATCTTCCCTTCACGATATACGGTTACTACGGTATCAGAAGATAAAGCATTAACACAGGAAACACCAACTCCATGCAAACCTCCGGACACTTTATAAGAAGACTTATCGAACTTTCCTCCGGCGTGTAAAGTACACATTACAACTTCCAGAGTAGAAATTTTCTTAACTGGATGCGGTCCTGTCGGAATTCCGCGACCATCGTCTTCTACCGTACAAGAGCCGTTAGCATGTAATATGACTTTAATATTTTTACATGCCCCAGCTAATACTTCATCAATTGAATTATCTACTACCTCATGAACTAAATGATGTAAACCTCTTTCTCCTACATCTCCAATATACATAGCGGGACGATGACGCACAGCTTCGAGCCCTTCCAAAACTCTTATGCTCTCTTCACTGTACTCCCCGTTACCGTTTGTTTTGGGTAATTCCTGTTCTTCCATCATTTCGTCTTTTTCAATTTCAGCCATTTCAATCCATAAAAATTAATCAAACATTTTTTTCAATTTTATTTTAATGCATCCGGATTAAGCATTATTCAACTATTTTTCTTCATACTCAGACTAACTTAATTATTAATTCATTCACTACTTCCGCACCGAGATGCTTATTAATTTTTGCGATAATATCACCGCTTCTCAGCATTAACTCTGCTCTCCAAGTTGAAGAAGCTGTTTCAATAAAAACTTTCTTATTTGAAACTTTTGTAATCCTTGCCGATTTGGCAATCAATTCGCCTACTACTTCCTCCCAGATTTCAGGTACTGTCTGCTCACTGATTTTAGTGCCCCAACCCTGAGATTTAATCAAATCATCAAGTACTTCTTTAAGTGTTTTTGGGTCGCTAAAAGAGCCTGAATCCATCTGTACTTTCATTTTCTGAATTAAACAAAATGATTCTTCTTATCATTCAGAAATCACAAATCCGTTATCAATTCTATAAAAAGAACAATTTGACAAACCGGACAAAAGCCTTTTCATTTCTTCTTCTTCAGTTGATGTGATAAAAGTTTGACACTGATTTTTTAAAATCAAATCAAAAACTTTTTCTGTCCTTTTTTTGTCCAACTCCGAAAAAATATCATCTAACAAAATCACAGGAGTATCGTTCTTTTTTTCCTTCAGAAAAAAATATTCAGCAAATTTCAGACTAATAAGTAACGATTTATGCTGTCCCTGCGAAGCGTACTCTTTTGCAATTCCTGAATTAATCGAGATTCTGATTTCATCCTTTTGACTTCCGAACAAAGTAAGACCGCGTCTTACTTCATCATCAATCAACTTTTTGCTTAAATCCTTGTACAATTCCAATAAATTTTCTTTAGTATAGCCATCTTCAATAATTTTTTGACTGAATCCGTTCGGTAGATATTCAATATTTACACATTCCAAATCTCCGGCAATTTCAGGGTATATCTGATTGAAAATCGGTACAAAATCTTTTATAAACCGGAATCTGCGGATAAAAATTTCAGAACATGATTTAATAAATAATTCTGTCCAAGGTTCCAATTCAGCAAAGTTAAAATATCTGTCCTGTCTTGCAATCGCAAGCAAATTATTCCGTTGCTTCAGCACTCTGCGTAAATTGTACAGTTCCTCAATATAAACTTTGCTCGCCTGACATAATATCCTGTCAATAAACTCTCTTCTGTCCTGAGGAGCACCGAAGGTAATAGTTTTAAAATCCGGAGATAATACTATTAACGGAATTTCACCTATTATATCCTTAGCTGACAGATTGTCCCCAAATGAAGAATTTATCTGTTTCTTTTCACCCGGAGTATATCTGACAGCTACCTTGTATGCAACATCAAGTTCATTTATTGCATTTATACCTACACGGTAAAAATTTTCTCCGTTCGAAATCAAAGAACTATCCGAACTCGGCAAAAAACTCTTGGAAAAACCTCCTATTGAAATTGCTTCCAATATCGTTGTCTTTCCTGCTCCGTTCAGCCCCAAAAATAAATTCAAACCTCCGTTAAAAACTAAATCCGTTTGTTTATGATTTCTGAGATTCTTTATACTTATATTTTTAAGTTTCATTTTGAGATAAAACTTTTATAATCTAACCGGCATTATCAGCATTAAAATTTCATCTGTTTCAGAATGAGGTCTGATAATAACCGGTCTGTTCGGTTCTGAAAACATCAAAATAACATTAGGATTATTTTCTTCAAGTTCTATGTTCTGCAATACTTCTTCCAAATACACCCAGTTGAAGCCGACATCCATCTTCTTACCGGTATAATCGCAGTTCACAGTTTCATTAGCATTTGAGCCGGTATCTTCGTCTTCACCCACTACTTGTAAATTGCTTTTGTCTATTTTTACGCGTATCTGATGAGAAACAGCATTTGTAAAAATTGATACACGTTTGATAGCCGCAATAAAATCTTTTTGATTTACAACTAATAGAATCTCATTATTCTGAGGTATAACGCTATCATACGGGGGAAATTTTTCATCTATCAGTCGTGTGATAAACACAGTATCTCCAACGTCAAACCTTGCATGCGTAATTTTACTTTTCGATTCAATAACAGAAATTACAACATCATCGTCAACCCTACGAAGCAAATCCACTGCCCTAGAAGGAACAATAATTTCCAGATCTTGGGAAACAAGACTTTTTTCAAAATCTTTAATTATTCTAACCATACGATAGCTGTCGGTAGAAACTCCGGTTATTACATTTCCTTTAAACTGGAAAAGAACTCCGTTCATTGCGGGACGAAACTCATCTGTTGAAACCGCAAAGAATGTTTTATTAGCAATTCTAATGATATCATCTTTTTTGAAAAACACAGGATCAACTTTTCCTGCCGGAAGCTTCGCAGTAAACTCAATTTTATCAATCACAGGTTTCGGTGAATCAAACAATTCAGGTATATCAAGGTAATCGTCAGGATTCAAACCTTTCATATTGTACTTACCTGAAGCAGTCAGTATTTTAATTTCGAATGTTACATCAACTGCGTTGAACTCTATTGAACCTTCATTTCCCAATGCTTTTGCAATATCCCTTACACGATGTCCGGGGACTAAAATTCTACCGTCCTGCTCACCCTGAACAACCACAGTAGTCATTATAGTTATGTCCTGGTCGGTAGCAATTATTTTCAAATTATTATCAGTCAAAGTAAATAACAGATGCTCAAGAATCGGTAATGTTGATTTCTTAGGAATTGCAGGTATCGTTTTTTGTAGCACCTTTTGGAAATCGGCTAAATTAATTTTGAATTTCATAGCATCCCCATAAAATATTTATTAAACATTTAATTTATTTCTTAATTATTTCTTATTTTTACGAAAAGGCAAATTACAAAAATTACGTTGTTTATACAATTAGAATATCGCTATGTTGACAAAATATGGAATTGATAACATTATTATTTTTTTAATAATTAGCTTAATCCTAATAGTTATAGGTATTTATGTCTCGAAGTACTGGATATCCTTTATTTTAATAAGTTTAGGCGTATTGCTCACCGTTTTTACCTTCTGGTTCTTCCGCGACCCAGAAAGAAACATTCCTCAGGAAGCCAAAAATGATGCATCTCTTATAATTTCTCCGGCTGACGGAAAAGTTGTAGAAGTTAAGCAAATACTTGAAAATATATTTATAAAGGGTCCCGCTGTTCAAATCAGCATCTTTCTTTCTCCGCTTGACGTACACGTGAACAGAATACCTATGTCCGGTATTGTCAGATATTTCAGATACAATCCCGGAAAATATATAATTGCCAACCACCCCAAATCATCAGAGCTGAACGAACAAACCCACATCGGTGTAGAAAACTCTTTCGGAAAAATATTTTTCAAACAAATCGTCGGAGTAGTTGCACGCAGATTAGTCTGGGACATAAAAGAAGGCGACACCGTACAAGTCGGGAACCGTTTCGGTATGATGAAATTCGGCTCACGAATGGATGTATTTCTTCCCCTCGGCTCAGACATCAAAGTTGAAGTCGGTAGCAGAGTTTATGCGGCTCAGACTATCCTGGGAAAAATCAAATAAATATTTTATTCCAATTTTGTTAAAGAACTGATAAATATTTTAAAAGAAAACAGGGCTTGCCACAATATGGTCAGCCCTGTTCAACTTATAATAAATTAGAATAATCTATTATTTTAAAACTCTATTAATAGATTTCATAAAATCATCTTTTCCGCGTGATCCGACTATTGTTTCGGCAATTGCTCCCTTGCCGTCAATAATAAACGTAGTAGGAACCGCACTGATACCACCATAAGCATCAATGATTTCAGTATTTGCTATAAAAATCATATAGGGAATGCCTTTTGTGTTAGCAAAATCTTTTACTTTTTTAATTCTGTCAATTAATTCCGGCTCTCTTTCCAATGCCATTCCGATTACAATAAAATTTTTATTTGATAAGTCCTTACTGATTTCAATAATATCAGGTATTTCTCTTCTGCAAGGACCACACCATGTTCCCCAGAAATTAAGAAATACGGTTTTACCTTTTGTCAGCTCTGAAAAAGATTGCTCTTTACCGTCAATTTTAAATTTAAAATCTGTTGCTTTACCCGATTTTACTGCACCTATTGATTCAACTGCATAAACTTTTGCATTTGAAGATTCAGCTACGTTTCCTGATGCTGACGCCATAAGACCGGGCTTACCCTGTGGTGCAGGATTTTCTTTTGTACAAGCAGAATTACTAAAAGCTATCAGTACAGCGGCAGATAATATTAGTATCTGTTTAAATTTGTTCATTACAATTCTCCATATATTATTTTGATATAAATTATTTTTTGTATTTCGACGTAGTAATTATAAAATTATTTGATTATATTACGCTTATAACAATATATTCCCGTTTTTTTTGACTTTTATTTTTCTTTTCAGAACCCTCGAATTTATTAAATCTAATTTTGTTTGATACTAAAACTTTATAATTTTGTTGTTCGTAAAATTAACATTCTTGATAAAGGAGAAAAAATATATGGGACAAACAATGGTTCAAAAGATTTTAGCAAGGGCTTGCGACAAAAGCTATGTTGAAATCGGAGAAATAACGGAGCCGAAAGTTGACCTCGCAATGTCT
>JBAYGQ010000030.1:0-10867 GCA_041666585.1 Bacteroidota bacterium | reverse complement strand
GCTGTTGTTTCATTACCAACACCGCACAATAAAGTAGTAAAAGATTTGTTTGAGAAGTTTGGTTGGAATCCCAGTTTATAAAAGTCCTCTATCGATTTTTTATATCTCCATCGTAGATACAATCTCCACAGAGGGGTTCCGATTATAATACGAAAATTTTTGTAGTAACTCATGTTTGGAATTATACCCAATTTTGACAATAAATCCTCCAAGACTGTTTATTTGAGGATTCATTATCAAAAAAGAGGTGTTTTTTGTATTCCCTGTGAAGGTGAGGAAGCTATCTTGGAGCTCAAGGGATTGGCTGTCCCGAGCAATCTGAATAAAATTTCTGAGGTAAGTATATAAATCAAAAAACGGTTAACCAATGCGTTTTCCGCAGGATGCAGAGCTAAGCCACTGGTTACGTAAGTATCGGAGTTTATTTGTTGATTCATAGTAATTGATTTGAGAACTACGATCAGTTTAGGGAAGGTACACTGTCTATCTCAATAAACTTTGTGGTAGTTTATGTTTACTTTTGGAGACAAGGAGTATCAATCTCGTTGTAATTTTATGGCATTTCCCTTAGCATTTAGCTATGCTTATAACGAAAGCACTAATTGTTTTACTTTTATTTATGGCAAATATAAATCCAGTACAAACAGCCAGTTCCGAAAAACGAATATTGTTTATTCACCATTCAACTGGCGGTAATCTCATTAAAGAGGGAAACTTACGGGACGAGATTAAGAAGTTGGATCCAGCTGTTCAGCTCTGGGACCACAACTACAACCTTTTTCCGATATTCACTACACTTTTGGCTAACAATACCCATTTGAAGGGACTATCTGATGCTCAGGGTAAAGTTACTGGTAAGGATTACAATATTGTTGTAAGCAACAATAGCCCTAAAGAGTATGCCGATATTTTTTCTAGAGATCCAAATGATTCGACTTTAAAGGCAATTTTGATCTACGACGTAATTGCTTTTAAGAATTGTTATCCAACCACTCGTATAATCTCCGACCAACAACTTGATGAAGATATTAAATATTACACAATAATTAGAGATAACCTCAAGAAATATTCAGAGAAACAGTTCCTGCTTCTGACGCCACCTCCGGCTCGCAGGGAAACAACAAATATCGAAGATGCAAAAAGAGCCACGAAGTTAGTATCCTGGCTAAACTCACAGGACTTACTACAAGGAATTCCCAATATCCACATTTTCGATTTCTTTGGTTTATTGGCAGATAAAGACGGAATGCTTAAGAAAGAGTATCAACGGTTATTGCCTTGGGATTCGCACCCAAATAAGAAAGCTAATCTAGCAGTAGCACCGGTCATTGCTGAATATATAGTAAAACTAACCAGATAAATTATGAGCAAATACGACCCTTTGTGGAAACATTTTAAGGCAAATAACAAGCCATCCTTGGTGCTATCTTTTAACCAGATTAAAGATGTTCTTGGTTTTGTAATTGACCACTCTTTCTTAAACTACAAAAAGAAGCAAAAGATTATGGATACGCCGTAGAAAAGATTTCTTTGAAAGAGAAGAAAATAACTTTCATAAAAATGAAATGAATACAGATTCGCTCGTAATCAAAGAGTTAACCATCATTCCAGGAATCGGAAAATCGATAGCCCAAGATTTAGTCAATATCGGTATAAACCGTGTTGCTGATTTAAAAGATAAGGATGCTGAACAGCTTTACGATCAGTCAAATAACCTTGCAGGTTGCACTCAAGACAGATGTTTGCTTTATGCTTTGAGATGCGCAATATATTATGCGGACACACCTAAGGAAAGACGAGAAACAACAAAATTAAAATGGTGGAATTGGAAAGATTAAAAGGGTAGTAGATCGAGCTAGGAGAAAAATGAAGACCCGAAAGGGTTCGTGATTGCCAAAAAAATTAGGAAGATATACAAATGTATCGCACATTTTATTCATATGTGTCGTAGATTATTTACAGCTCTATCACATTCGTCGTATAATTATTGAGTGAAAACTGTAGTTAACTTATTAAACTCCTTTGGCAAAACAGAGGATGGGGGAAACCCAGCAGGTGTTGTTCTTGATGCCGAAAATATTTCGGATGAACAAAGAAAAGAAATTTCTAAAATTGTCGGGTACTCTGAAACTGCGTTTGTAGAAAAATCAGATAAAGCAGATTTTAAAGTAAGGTTTTTCACTCCCACCGAAGAGGTTGATCTTTGTGGTCATGCGACTATCGCTACGTACTCTTTATTATTATCAAAACACCTTATTAAAATTGGTACTTATTCTCAAGAACTAAAAGCTGGTGTTTTAGCGGTAGAGATATTAGAGGACGGAACGGTATTAATGGCACAGTCATTGCCCGCTTTTAGTGATACGTTTAAAATTGACGAAATTCTAGATATATTTAAATGCTCCGAAGACGTTTTTACCGTAAATAATCTTCCTATACAAATTGTTTCAACAGGATTAAGAGATGTATTCGTACCTGTAAAAGATAGAGTAATCTTAGATAGACTGGCGCCAGATTTTTCAAAGATGGCTGAATTTAACAAGAAAACAAATACAATAGGTTTTCATTTGTTTACTCTAGACACACTTTATAAAGAAGATGCAGGTTATTGTCGAAATTTTGCGCCACTATACGGTATTGATGAGGAATCAGCTACAGGTAGCTCTAATGGTGCACTTGCTTGTTACTTGTATGAGTATGGAATCATCAATCATACAAATAACGTGGTTTTTGAACAAGGATATCGGATGAATAAACTATCTGAGATAGTGGCTAAATTAGAAATTTTAAATAAGAAGATTACGACGGTAAAAATTGGAGGAAAGGCAACATTGATAGGTGAAAAAAATATTGATTTATAATTAGGTTATTATGCAACATAAACAAATTATTACAACTAATGCACCTGCACCAGGAAATTATAGTCAGGGGAGAATTGTTGAATTTGATCAATGTACTATTGTTTGTACTTCTGGTCAGACAGGAAATGATCCAAAAACAGACGATGTAGTGGGGAATGATATTGAGTCTCAGACCTTGAGAACACTGAAGAATATTGAAGGAATTATCAATGAAGCCGGGGGTAGTATTGAAGATATTGTTACTATCACCGTATATCTAAAAAATATGTCGAGGGATAAGCAGGGATTTGATGCTATTTATAAAAGTTTTTTCACTGGTTGCAAATATTTACCTGCACGATCACTTGTAGAAGTTGTTGAAATCCCTTTAATCACAGAAAACACAATTGTGGAAATTCAAGCAACAGCATATATCTCAAAATCTTCAAGCACACACTAATGTACTGCATTTTTGGCACAGTTTTTTGAAGAAAATCTTTCTTACTGGCTCTGCAAATTTTTGTGAATCTAAATTTATCGAATTATTTAAAAGTTCATATGATATTTTGAAAATACAGTAGTAATATTTTCTCTTGGGGGTAATGCTAAGTAAGTATAAATACCACTTATTTCTTGATAGAGGGACTCATAATATTTGTAATGGTTATAGATGGAAATTAATGCATCATTACATTTTTTTGAATAAATATAATCCTATTTCATCATTCATTAACAAAGAGATATAATCATGGAGTGAAAGACATAATGAAAAACAAAACTGATCATCAAAAAGGCGTTCTTGCCTTAATTGCTTTATCTCTCGTTTTTGCTTCCATGGGATTGTTTGCCCGTTACTTGAGTGCAGGGTTTGTCTTGCTTCAACAAGTCTATTTGTGTCTTGTAAGTTCTCTTATTGTAATTAGACGTAAACATGTCGCAAAAATATGATTAAATTTGTTTATTTTGACGTTGGCGGAGTTGTTATTAGTGACTTTAGTGGAACAAATAAATGGGAAGAGTTAAAGTCTGGAATGGGGATAAAGCCAGGTCAGTTAAAAGCTTTCAACGAAATTTTTGATAAATATGAACCAGACGTTTGTGTTGGAAGAGATGTTGAGTCATTGGTACCCATGCTTCGGGAAAAACTAGGTTTGAAATTACCAGAGAACTATTCGATTCTTCTCGATTTTGTTCATCGATTTGAAAAGAATGAGTCTATTTGGCCAATTCTAAAAAAGCTTCAGGAAAATCGGAGGATGGGATTATTGACCAATATGTACCCCAATATGCTAAATGTCATATATAAAGCTGATTTAATGCCAAAGATTGAGTGGGATGTAATTATAGATTCCAGCATTGAAAAGGTCCGCAAACCCCAAGTTGAAATATTTCAGTTGTCCCAGGATAGATCTGGTTTTAAGGGAGAAGAGATTCTTTTTGTGGAGAATGGTGCGAAGCACGTTGAGGCCGCCAAAAAGTTTGGTTGGAAAACCTTTCTATATGATCCAAAAAACACAGCTCAATCAAATCATGATCTAGAAAACCTTCTTGTCTAGATGGGTCACAACTCTAATGAATACACCTTCGAAGCCTTAGCGATTTTAGTGGTTTTGAATTAGCCTGATAAGCTCGCTCTCGACTGCCGTAGGAAATCCTCCCGGGGAGACAGATAGTTTAGATCATTTATATAAACTAAATCACGAATTAAAATATCAGCATTTATGCCTTCTTATTTTAGTGTACTGCGGTTTGATATAATCTTCACATGTTCAACTTATTCATTAGGAAAGTTGTTAGGGCCAGATCACTAACTGTTATCGATAGAATTTTTCCTTATATAAAAATTTCAAGTAAAATAATTGATATCGGTTCTGGTACCGGTGACGTAGCGTTTTTGCTTCAACAAAAAGGAAAAGATATTACGCCTGTTGATGTAGCTGATTTTCACGGTCCACGGTTAATGAAAACTGTTATCTATGACGGAAAAAAATTGCCTTTTCCCAATAAATCCTTTGATACAGCCTTACTTTTAATGGTTCTACACCACACACCGGATCCTGAAGCAGTGTTTGTTGAAGCAGCACGGGTGGCAAAAGAAATAGTTATAATTGAAACAAGTTTTATAAATCCAGTACATAAATTTTTTACGGTCATTGCTGATGCAATTGGGAATCTACGACTTGAAGCGTTTTGGAATTCATATAAATTAGATGAAGAATGGAAAACGTTGTTTCAACAAAAAGGCTTTCAGATTATTTCCACACAAAAATATATTGATCGAGATGTAGTTATTCCATTCCTTCATATTTTGTATTCCTTGAAAAGGAAATAAGTTCGAACATCATCCCCGCCAAAGGCGGGCAGGCATTGCTCGGAGTATATGATAGTTTAAAACGTACTGAAAAGGTAAATGAATTATTGTCACGCCAGCATCTAAGTCTTCATATTTTAGATTATTACGGTTTGATATAATCTACCTATATGCAAATAGCACCATTAAAATGTGAATGATATTGTGCTCAACACAAGGAAGCGAACACCTTACATTTTAGAAATCATATTATTTGAATTGTGAAAACTCAACATAAACAAAACACACTAGATGAAATGAGAAAAGACCCCAACAATTATAAGTGGGGGATTTTTTATTTTAATCCACAAGATCCTAGATTATTTCTTCCGAAGAGGAATAAAGTATTGGGATGGACTGTAAATTTTGCAAATCCATACACGTGCTTACTAGTGTTTTTGATTGCCGTCCTTGTAATTGTAATAAAGAATTTTTAATGAGATTTTGAATATTCCACCTCCAAGGTGGTAAAGTGGTAAAAAGGTGGTAAACTCTTTTTAGCGACCTTTCCCCAACGGCAGCAGCCTATAATTATTGATTTATCTGACATATCTTGATATAATTCCATTTATCAAGATGGTAAAAGAGCAATATTTGCTGTGCTTTATTTTTATATCTTGTAATTTATCGTTCTTTAACAAGTTGCGGAAAGTTATCATCCCATAGTTCGAATGGATAGCACCCTGGGTATAAGTTTTTATGCCTGGAGTGCTATCCATTGGGTTAGCATCACGCGAATGAGTATCTAATTTTCTGGAGGATAATATGGCTAAAAACGGTTGGATTCCTGAAATCTCGGACGGTGAACTTGATAAGCTCACTCGACTCATCAAGGCTGTTGTGGATTTTCCAGGGGAAGGGAAATACTACATCAAGCCTGTTGGACCGCGCACAGTAGTTTTCACCTGGGATCCGAAGCCTGATACAGTGGCAGAGGGACTGAAACCCCTTCTCGACATCAGGACTTATCATGCCTTTGCGTTTTACGGGTTTTTCAAACCCACCATTGCCGAGGTGATTGCTCAGATTCCGAATGATATCCTGGATCAGGTTGTTGCCTTCGAGATCATCAAACATCCCGAGACGACAGAAGACCTGAACAATGAGAAGGAGGCAATTAACGCTGGCTATCATGTAGCGACGACACGGCTCTACACAAAGTAGAAGCCACATATTTTAAACTCAAAAGAGGCAGCGCAAGCTGACGGGGACTCCGTTATCAGTCAATCTTAAACTGTGCAGCATGTGCTGGACAGCTCTGCGAATTCCGCAACAAGGCTTCGTGCCTAAAGAACATGAGCGCCTAGAGGTGAAAATTAAATGTAGATTGTGGTTGCGAAAGCAAACACAGCTGTGGTCACAACCACACTACATTTATAATTCAATACCAATAGGCGCTTTTTCTTTGAAAAAATCTTTGGATTATCCAAATTGACCATAAACCTTGCTGATAATACTTTTTTATTTCTTCTGTAGATGAGAACCGAAAGGTTCGCACTCCAGAAGTTAATGAATCGCACTAATATTTGGTTGCACAAAAAAGGAAAAAGAAAACAGCTTTTTTCTGTTTTTTAGTCCCTGGCAAAATTTATATCATTCCATTATTTTATACTTTTGTTAGGCTTAGAATTTCTTTTTAATTGGGGTAACACCTTATGTTCAAAGAAGTTCTGGCGTTGTTGGTGTAAATCCGTTATAGAGGTTTCAGAATGAAAGATAGTCGCTAATGGACTAATAATGTCTCTACCACCAATTATTTCATGCTTATATTCCAAGTTTACTTTTGCGGCCATTTGGAGGTCATCAAAAGATATATTAGATGGGCTAAACACTTTTTTCATCTCATTATCAAATCCAAATTTTCCCGTAGGGCCATAATTGGATAGCCATCTGTCCTGTTCTTCTTTTCGCCCTGAAGAAGCGTTTAAATTTTGGATTCTTTGAACTATGGGCCCACATTGATGCGCAGCCCTTTGAAGCATATCAGCATTGGTAAGTTCAAGAACGGTTGAATAACCTTTTGCTCTTTGAGCTGAGTATATATATCCTTCTGCATTATTTGTGATTCCTTGGCCTGAAACGTGTGTTTGCTTATACGCAACGAGATTTTGACGAGAATCGAGTAAGAACAATACTATCTTTAAATTATTGTCCTTTTCATTAGAATCATCGATTAATAGCGGAACTACACTCACTGGTTCACCACCTGAGGTAGTACAATGATATAGGGGCAGTACGTTTATTTTAGAATAATCAAATCCCCGTTTTTCTAATAATCGAAGCGGTTGCTCTACATCTAATGAAAATACGTTATACTCAGGAGATGACATTGGCATATAGAAATTGTAGCACAATAAGCTTTTTAGATCGTTTTTTTTGAAGCTAAAGCAATTTTATTTTCCTTGTAGTCTTCTTTGGGCATATTCCATTGCACTTCTGCATTCCTCTTCAGTAGATGGGTTCATTGCTATGGAAAACCTCAAAAGTTTATCGGCAAGTCCATCTTGAGTGGCAAGTAAATATTGCCGCCTTATTGCTAAAATATGTTTATTACTTACTTCCAGACTTTGACCCGCACCTCGTTTGGCAGACAACCAGGATTCATATAACTCGTGTTCTATGATATAGGGGATTATACTTGTAAAGTCTTCCCCTAATCTTTGACCGAGTTCATCAATTAAGCCTTTGTTTATCACAATTGCTAACTTATCAATCCATTTTTCAACTTTTTCGTCACTGCCAACGGTATCTTTTAAACCGATTATGTATGTTGCTGAAGTTCCAATTTGGCTACCACGATATTTTTTCTGCCAAGCAATATTTTCTTCCCATGTTTGATATCGTATTCTGGATCTGGCCAAATCATAAAAGATAGTTATACTTTCATGGATATTCCCATCCATTTTTACAGGTTTTGGTAATTTGAAGTCGTCAAAATTTCCTTCGGTCATATGTATAGTTTAGTACTAATTATCTAAATTGAATAGTAAAAATTAGGGAATACCTCAATGACTATTATCATATATTTGATTTTTATATCGTATATTTAGGTGAAGAAATACTATTAATCAACTAGAATTAAAAAAGATTATTAGGAGAGATTGAATATCTGAATTGTCAGTTTAAATTTGATTTTTTTCAATAGAAGCAAAATCTAGGGTAGAAACATCTTTATTTACTACAGCATATGGTCTAAAAAATGGAATGACACCGATTTTCCTACAGTAATCATTTAGTTGTGTTAAAGCTTTGTTGACACTTATCCATTCAGAATCGCGCCTTGAACCGAAATCTAGTTCTAGCCAGTGGTCTGAAACAAATTTATCATCTGGGTTTTTTGTGACTTCAGATTCTTCATTTACAACTATATGATTAAATAAATAATTAAATTTATCTTGGTTCATATCGTCTTGACCAAAATTGACTGCAAATATATCAACATATAAATTTACGAAATCTTCAGGAAGATACATTCCATGTACAAAAAAATCAATCGAATCTTCAATAATTTTAGGCATTTCCTCATGGGGTCTTTGCATTTTCATTATGTGAAAAGCTTGAGGATGCGTAGGTGAATAATAATGTAGGCCGTGATTTTTAAGCTCTTCTCCGTTCAATTTGTAAATATGTGGTAATTTTCGTACCGGAGCATCGATTGTTTGTCCAGTAAGAAGTGTATAAATATATCGATCCGTTCGCATTGCATCGTTTACTCTGTCAGTTGCACGCAAAGCATCTTGTCTAAAGTATCTAATCAATTGCCTAGAGATGTTTTGGTCTTCGGTTTCAAGAGACTTATTGATAAGATCGGTTATTGCTTTTTCGTTATGTTCTTCGAATAAATTGTTCATAAGCTTGTCCATTATTCTTCTTCCGGCCCTAAGCGCATCAATATTTTCTAATGGTGAGTAATGACTCAAATTATAAATTTTATTGTGTATCATTTCTCTAAAATAATTCCTTCTTTTTTCTACATCTTTTTCATCAATTAGACTGAGATCAGAAGCAATTTTTGGAGCTATGTCTGCATAATTTTTATGCATTATCTCTGGAACATCAGTTCTATTCATAAGTAGGATTAAATCATTCTCCTTATCTGTTGGATAATCCATAATTGCTCGCATAAATGAATCATATATAAATATTTTCTCTTTTAATGTAGAAAATATTTTTTGACGATCAAAAAGTGGATCGTTTGCAATTTGGGCTAGTTTATCTATCGACGAAAGGAAATATTCCGAAACATCTTTGAGTTCAACAATATAGTCAAACCAGCTTCTCCTAGTATCTGATAATTTGCTTATTTCTTCAGGTGTTATCTGTTTGTAATTTTTGACAATTTTGTCTGTATAATTTTGATTTTCTGTTGCCATTAAAATCAATTTAGCGACAGTCCTTTTTTCGGGTAACCTAGCATCTTTCCATATTTCCCTTAAGTGAGTTACATATCTTTTAACTTGTTCCCCATCTATAGCGCTATTGGCTGGATTTATCTGTAATGATTCTGGTAATTTTCCAGAAATAGTATCATACGCGATTTTGAAGGTTGTAGAATCACGAACCATAAAAGCATAAGCATAAAAATCATTGTCAGTCGTTGGGTATGAAATGCCATTTATCATTTTTGTATCTGAAAATCTTTCAAGGGTAGTGTCCATTTTGTCCGCGTCATAAACAATAGATGAGAGTATATGTTTGGAATCAGTCCATTTATTTTTTGGTTTGTTATGGTTATTTAAAGCAATAAGAATTTCTTGAATTTCGTAAGACGTTAAACCTATAGATGCAGCAGTTGTATTAAATGCATCTTTAGATGCAGTTCTGTCAAAATCGTGAAAAATAATTGCGATTTTTGTTAATTCCACTAGTGAACTATTTTCTTGTAATTCAGGTTGATCATTAATAATGAGATCGGCGTTTTTTAAACAAGATTGAATGTGTTCCCAGGAATGGTTTGAACTCGCTGTATCGTATATAGGTTTAGCGATGTCTATTAATTTGGTAACTCTATCATTATTATTAGGTTGAAACTCTATTAAATTATCTTTCTCGTCCATATATTGATAATATACCATAATGATTCTTTGGAATAAGGACAAATATCTTGTTGACTTTGTTAAAGTGTCATCACTTAAGGAAATTCCACTATCACGCTCAACGTGACTAACGGTGTTTTAGTAGACTTTAGTTGATATGTACTATGTGTATGTACTTCATTGTGTTGCCCAGCCCTTTGAAGCACATCAGAATTGGTAAGTTCAAGAACGGTTAGGAACCGTAGCACAATAAGCTTTTTGATCGTTTTTTTTGATGTGAATATCAGATATTTCAGATTGGACACTCCAGCTTTTGATATACTTACACTATATGTTGCCACGTCAACCAGATAACAACTCCAAGAAAGAAAATCCAGTAGGAAGATTTATGGTTGCAGGTGGCGCAGTGATAGAGCAAAATCATACAGGGAAAATATTACTTCTTCAACGTAATTCAAATTTGGATTGGCACCCGAGTGAATGGGAAATCCTTTATGGAAGGATTGATCAATTTGAAGATGTGACTACTGGTTTAAAACGAGAGGTGAAGGAAGAAGCTGGCCTTGATGATATAGAATTAGTAGATATTTTGACGGTTTGGCATATATTCCGAGGATCGCTGAAAATAGCAGAAAACGAAT
>JBAYGQ010000029.1:0-10983 GCA_041666585.1 Bacteroidota bacterium | reverse complement strand
ATTTACATGTTTGTTTTATCCACAAAAAAAAATATTTTATTAATTAGGGGTTTTAAGTAAATCCCAATCTAAATAAACGTTAGGAGAAATAATCATGGCAGATGGATCATTTAATCCGTTCAAAATGGCACAGCAACAATTCGATTCTGTTGCTGAAAAGTTAGGATTGGATCAGGCAACAAGAGATTTATTACGTAACCCTGATCGCGAATATCATTTTAATATACCGATACGCATGGACGACGGTACATACAGAGTATTTAAAGGCTTCAGAGTTCAACACAGTGATGCACGCGGACCCTGCAAGGGCGGAATCCGGTTCCACCCGCAGGAAACAATTGATACAGTCCGCGCATTATCTATGTGGATGACATGGAAAACAGCAGTTGTTGATATTCCCTTAGGCGGCGGCAAGGGCGGCGTTATATGCGACCCGCACAACCTTTCAATGCACGAACAGGAAAAATTATGCAGAGGCTGGATTCGCCAGTTAGCACGCAATGTAGGACCTATTCAGGACGTTCCCGCACCCGATGTTATGACATCAGGTCAGCACATGCTCTGGATGCTCGACGAATACGAAAAAATTATGGGCGGCAAATACCCCGGCTTTATTACAGGTAAACCTCTCGGTTTGGGCGGTTCACTCGGCAGAACAGAAGCAACGGGATATGGTGCAATCTACACATTAAGAGAAGCATTAAGAGAATTAGGTATTGACCCTTCTAAAACTACAGCCGCATTCCAGGGATTCGGTAACGTAAGCCAGTATGCAATTGACCTCTATGAACAATACGGCGGTAAAGCTATTGCAGTTTCAAGCTGGGACCAGAAAGAACAGAAATCTTATACTTTCCGCAAAAAAGACGGCATCAGCCTGAAAAAACTTCTTGAAATTACAAACCGCTTCGGCGAAATTGATAAAGTAAAAGCTCAGGAAATCGGATACGAAGTTCTACCCGGCGAAGAATGGATTGAACAGGATGTGGATATTTTAGTTCCTGCCGCTCTGGAAAATCAGATTAATGCAGAAACAGCACCGAAAATTAAACCCTCTGTTAAAGTTATCCTTGAGGGAGCAAACGGTCCGACTACACCCGATGCAGACAAACTTATTAAAGAGAAAAAAATCTGGATGATTCCCGACTTCCTTGCTAACGCAGGCGGTGTTACATGTTCATACTTCGAGCAGGTTCAGTGCAATATGAACTACTTCTGGAACAAAGAAGAAGTACTAAGCAAACTTGATATGAAGATGACTGACGCTTATCATGCAGTATCGGAACTGGCACATCAGAAAAACATTTATATGCGCGATGCCGCCTATATGATTTCTGTTTCGAGAGTTGCCGAAGCATGCAAATTAAGAGGCTGGGTCTAAACAGTAGAAAGTTTATAAAGTTAAAAGTTTATAAAGTATAATGAAAAGGAGCAGATTTTTTCTGCTCCTTTTTTATTCTTTTCTGCTCCTAAATTTCCCCTCCTTAACAAGGAGGGGATTAAGGGGTGGTCTCTTCTAACAGAATTTCCAACTGTTTCAAACACCCGTTCAAATTCATTCTAATTTCAGTATTCGAAAATCTTATCACAGTAATCCCCGAAGCATCAAGAAACTCATCTCTGTTTTTATCATATTTTTTACCATCATCTTCGTAATGTCAGCTACCGTCAAGTTCAATAGCTAATCTCTTTTCAGGGCAGTAGAAATCAAGAATATAGAAATGGAAACTGTGTTGTCTTCTGAATTTTAAATTATTAAATTTTTTATTTTTAAGTACTGACCAAAGAATGCGCTCTTCTTCTGTGGATTGATTCCGAAGAATTTTTCTCTTCTCATTCATTAGAATAATATTGTTGAGTCTCATGTTGACCATCCTTGACTCCTCCTTAGTAAAGAAGGGAAATTCCAATGTTTTGTTAACGCTGAATTGTAAACACTTATAAGGTTGTTGTACAATAGCGCAAAGCCGATCACCCCTGACCCCTCCTTGGTAAGGAGGGGAAATCAAAGTTGTTAATATTTTATAAATTTCTCAACCCAATCATTCACTTTTATAAAATAAATTCCTGTTTTTAAAAAGCTGATATTGATTTGAAGATTATTTGTAAACTGATAATTTTCGCTGTAAACACTTTCTCCGAGAATGTTTTTTATTTCTATTTTGACTTTCTC
This sequence comes from Bacteroidota bacterium, assembly GCA_041666585.1. Classification (GTDB taxonomy): domain Bacteria; phylum Bacteroidota; class Ignavibacteria; order Kapaibacteriales; family UBA2268; genus JBAYGQ01. Next base: position 8,810 of record JBAYGQ010000029.1, on the reverse strand, counting down.
AAATTCATTCTGGCTTTTAATATTGATGATGTCATTAGCAGGTAGTGGATAGATATTAAAATTATTTAATTCCTGTTCGTTTAGTATTTTTGTTAATATTGCAAACCTATTTCGATATAAAGCAAATTTAACGGAATCAATCTTATTCAAGTCTTTCGTTACCGAGTCAATGTCAGAATAAGTATCAAAGGTTATCCAGAAACCCGGATTTTGAATATTTTCTGAATCAGATTCTTCATATTCAATTCGTTTGAAATAAAAATTGCCATATTTATTTCTCAAATTTAAGAAGCTTTGTTTTACCGCACTATATGTATTATTGATGTCTTCAACAGTGACAAAAATTTCCTTTGGAATTGGTACTTGATTAAAAATATAAAAATTTTGGGAGAAACTAATAATAAACCACCGTTTTGCGTAGCCATGACCAAAAGAAGTTGAGTAAATACAAGTATCAATTGCTACCGAATCAGGATTTGTTATTTCTGAGGGTATATCTTGATAAATTAAAAAACAGCTATCCGGTGCTGTGTACTGCGCCCGCATCTCAGCCCCTGCCGGCACAAGCAGGTATGCTATTGTCAGTACCGCAATAAATAAGAACTTTTTCATTTTTTTTCCTATTTATTTTTTAGTACATAAGTTGCTAAGAGAAACCCCCTGTCCCCCTTTAAAAAATGGGGTATTTTCAATATGTGGCTTTTGGTCGTGTTCCGTGCGTGTTATACTTATTAAATTGCCATTATTTCTATAAAATTACGAAGGATTATTGAATTATCCAAGAACAATTTATTGGTGAATATTAACAGTAAAATACTTTCCATTTCACTTCGTTTTCTTTATTCAAAACGTTTATTTATTACAAAAAGGAATCTGTATGAAGAAATTAGCTTTTTTCAATGCGTTTGCAGTTAGCCTCTTTTTTAATCTGAACATGATTTTAGTACTGACAGAAAAATCTGTGAGTGAAGGTACATCTGAATTATTGTTCTTTGTATTAATGCTCGGTTTGTTGGTTTCGTTATTCATTATCAACAAAAAATTATTACCGGATTCATTGAAAAGAAAAAAAAGATTTGCTTTTTCGTTTATAGTTTCAAGCTTGGGATTTGTCTTTTGCTGGGCTTTGGTATATTATTTCAATTGGTATCTGTTGTATGCTTCGATTATTTAATTCATTATGAAAAGACGGGATTTTATAAATACATCGGCAGTTTTAATTATGAGTGCATCAAATCTTTCGGTATTAAATGCTTTAGCAGATAATACACATAAACAGGACAAACTTTTTCCAGCAATTTTCGTCGGTCACGGAAGTCCGATGAATGCAATCGAGGATATTGAGTTTAGTCTTAAGTGGAAAGAACTCGGCAGAAGTTTGCCCAAACCGGAAGCTATTATTTGTATTTCGGCACACTGGGAAACCCAGGGAACAAAAGTAACAACAATGCCAAGACCCAAAACTATTCATGATTTCTACGGCTTTCCGCAAAAGCTTTTTGATATGCAATACCCTGCCGAAGGCAATCCGGTATTTGCAGAGCAGACAATTAAAACGATAAAATCCACGATTGCAACTCCTGATTTAGAATGGGGACTTGACCACGGCACCTGGTCTGTACTTTGCAGGATGTATCCCAAAGCTGATATTCCTGTTATTCAGCTTAGTCTTGATTCTAAAAAATCACCGGCTCAGCATTACGAAATCGGTAAGGAACTCAAAGAACTGAGAAAAAGACATATCATGATTATCGGTAGCGGTAACATTGTACACAATCTGCGAATGCTCAATATGCAGGATAAAGCCTATGACTGGGCTACTGAATTTGATGCTATTTCAGCTAAGCTTATTTCAGAGAAAAACCATAACAAACTGATTGATTACAATTCAATCGGAATTTCGGCTAAGCAGGCAATTCCAACAAATGAGCATTATCTACCGCTCCTCTATATTCTGGGTATGCAGGACAACAAAGATAATATCAGCTTTTTCAACGAGAAAATTTCGATGGGCTCCATTTCAATGCGGAGTCTTATCATTTCAAATTAAAAAAAGGGGATAATCGCTATCCCCTTCTAATAAAAATCATTTCGAATTTATTCTATTTTGCTAAGGCTACGCTACGGCGTTCGCGGATAACCGTAACCTTGACCTGACCGGGATATTCCATTTCTGTTTCGATACGTTTTGCAATTTCATTTGCCATATTGTCGGCATTGTTATCGTCAATCCTTTCGGGTTCTACTATAACGCGGATTTCACGTCCGGCTTGGATAGCAAATGTCTTGGCTACGCCTTCGAATCCCTGAGCAAGACCTTCGAGTTTTTCGAGCCGCTTTACGTAATTTTCAAGCGATTCTCTTCTTGCTCCCGGACGTGCCCCGCTAATGCTGTCAGCCGCCTGAACGAGTACTGCGATAGGAGTTTCCATCTCAATATCTTCGTGGTGAGCACCGATTGCATTACAAATCTTAGCATTTTCACGGAATTTCTTTGCAATTTCATATCCTAAGAGAGCATGAGGACCTTCGGTGTTCTGGTCAACACATTTACCTATATCGTGCAATAAACCCGCTCGCTTAGCCATATTGGCATCGAGTCCGAGTTCAGCCGCCATCAAACCGCTGAGGTAAGATACTTCTACAGAGTGGCTCAGAAGATTTTGTCCATAACTGGAGCGGTATTTCATTTTTCCTACTAATCTGAGCAATTCAGGATGAATGTTATGAATGCCAAGTTCAATAGCAGTATTTTCGCCAATCTGGTAAATTTCATTTTCGATTTCCTGACGTGTTTTTTCTACCAGTTCCTCAATACGTGCCGGATGAATTCTGCCGTCAGCCATTAATTTTTCGAGTGAGCGTTTTGCAACTTCTCTGCGGAAGGGGTCGAATCCAGAAATAACTACGGCTTCGGGTGTATCATCAATAATAAGGTCAACACCTGTAGCAGATTCGAATGCACGGATATTCCTGCCTTCACGCCCGATTATTCTACCTTTCATATCGTCGCTGTCAAGATTGACAACAGAAACAGTACTTTCTACGCTATGGTCTGAAGCAGTGCGTTGGATAGCCTGAATGATAATCTTTTGGGCTTCTTTATGAGAATTCAATTGTGCTTCGTCGCGAATTTGTTTAATCAACTGTGCGGCTTCAGCTTTAGCATCGTTAGCAAAAACGTCAATCAAATGTTTTTTTGCTTCTTCCCGTGAAAGCCCGCTAATCATCTCAAGTTGTGTGATTTCTTTAGCAATTAATCCGGTTAGTTCTTCCGATTTTTTCTTGAAATCAACATCTTTGCGTTTCAGGTCTTCTTCGAGAAATTGTAAACTTTTTTCCTTTTTGTTTATAAGTTCGAGTTTACTGTCTATACTCTCTTCTCTGGCTTTAATTTGTTTTTCCAGTACTTGAGTTTTAGCTCTTTTAGACTGAGTTTCATTTTCAAATTCTTGCCTTTTTTTGTGCCATTCTTCTTTGAGTTCAAGCATTTTTTCTTTTTTAAGATTTGCAGCTTCTTTTTCGGAATCTTTTAAAAGTTGTTGAGACCTTTGCTCGGCTTCACGAATTTTGGTTGCCGTAAGTTTGTTTCCCGCAAAATAAGAAAGGACAAAACCTACAATCAAACCAATGGCTGATACAATAATAATCAATAACTGACTCATGGTTTGTTTCCCTTACAGAATAAGTTCAAAAATCTATATTAAGTTGAAATTTCATATTATAATTATTGCTAATTAATAAACATTTGCTTAGGTTATTTTCCATAAACCGGAATTTAATGGAAATAATCTTAAAAAAAATTATGATATAGTCTGGGAAGATTGCAATTTAAAACAACTGAAAAATTGTCATTCTGATTGGAATAAAGCCTACATTTCAATTGACTTTCAACAACATAGATTCTTCGATTTTCTCAAAATGACAACCGAATAAATATTTTATAAAATATAAAATTCAGTATTAAAGCTTAAAACCACAAAACTATAATCAAAAAATAAATTAGTCTGAATTTTTTCTTTGTAGCAGACTGAACTACAAAATTAATAAATTAGTGTGAAAAAAAATAATCTTTTGATTGCACTAATTAATTTGATGATAAAAAAAAACCGCATCTTACCAGCGTATATAGTGAATTGATGGGTAAAGAACCCAAATAATACACAGTGGGTAACAACCTTGCTATTTCAAACTTCCACTGGATATACCTGAGTATATTTTATAATTGACGATGAATTATAAATGAGGCCTGTTTTTAATAGCGAGAGTACATTTCCCTATTAGAATCAATAACGGTTCTTTCCTCTACAATAAAAAAATAACGGTAGCACGATGCGGCTTTTAAAAGAATATATTCAAAGAACTTTGATTGCTTGCTATTCAATCATTGGCGAACTAACAAAAATTAATATATTTATTCAAAATGAATAAAACCTATTGCAATAATTCCTTTTTCATAAATTGAGTCATTTTGTTTAATTCGCTAACTAGAAAATTTTGATTAGCCTCTAATTCATTTTGAAGCTTACAATTTTTTTCTGCAATATTTAAAGCCGCTAATACCGTGATAATCGGTTCTGTTTTATCGGAATTTTTCCTTTTTACCTCGTCTAAGTGTTCATTAACAACACCGGCAGTCCGGTAAACAATGTTTTCATCATCACCCTTTAAAATGTATTCCCTACCGCCAATTAAAACACGCACAGTATTGTTCATTCCGCAAAACTTATAATTATAAATAAAATTTAATTTGAGTGTTAACTAAATAATAAATATTGAGTTCAACTTACGAGTTTATTTGCAAATAATCAAATAATTTTTTTTGTTTTTTTACTCTAAAAAATAAATGCCATTATACGAAAAGCATAATATTAATATTGCAATTGCACACCAGCCTAAAATTGTTCTTATTGTTCCAAGTTTTTCATCGTCTTCAATAACCGGATGGTCTAATTTTATAAGAAATTTCGTTATCAATGCCCAGAAAAGCCAGCCTCCCCAACCTTCCATATACCATGGGAAATTGTGCTTCAACCAATTGAGCGGATTGTATAGCAAGTCTTGAAAAAATATATAAAATTTGCCGGGATAATCAGTCTGCAACGACTCATGCAGTAAGCTTAGCAGCGTACCGAATCCGATGATAAGCATTGTCCACCAAAATACTCTTGCTATTAAACTATGCCACTTTTTACCGAACATCGCATACACAACATGTCCGCCGTCTAATTGTCCAATCGGAATAAGGTTCAACGCCGTTACAAATAGACCGAACCAGCCTACATTTAAAAACGGATAATGATAAATCTCGTTCATCGGAGGCAAAAAACCGTTAGGGTTGGCAAGCAGTTTTGTCATTATTTCGTAAAGCAAAGTGTCGCCAAAATGCAGTCCGGTTGCAGGGATTGCACCTCCCGCCAGACGCAAATATTCAGGATGTATTGAATAAATGAATTCTTTTGAAGGCAGGGTAAGCAATCCTATGCAAAGAAATGTAAAACTGACTACAAATCCCGCAATGGGTCCTGCTACTCCAACATCGAACAAAGCCTTTCTTGAAGTAAAGGGTGTACGAGTTTTGATAACCGCTCCCATTGTTCCAAAAAAGTTTATGTATGGAATTGGAATCGGAATATAAAATGGAAGTGTTGAATCAATTTTGTGAAGTCTTGCGGCGATGTAATGCCCAAACTCGTGAGCAGTCAAGAATGTCATTATCAATACTGCATAAGTCAAGCCGTAATGCCAGTTCAGCAGTTCAGTAAAGTCTTTATTAGCCCATTGCACACCTGCAAGTGCTGTAGAAAAAAAAGTAACAACGAACAACAGAATGTGAATATACAATCTCTTGTTAATAACTGAAGGTAGTTTTGTACTGCTGTATTGGTTATACATTGATTCGTTCATTTTATAAACCGATTATTATTCAATGCCTGCTTCGGGACGCATCTGTGGAAAAAGAATTACGTCGCGAATAGATTTTTCTCCTGTTAAAAGCATTGTTAATCTGTCAATTCCAATACCCAAACCCGCAGTCGGGGGCATACCTATTTCGAGTGCATTCAAAAAATCATCATCAAGAACCATTGCTTCTTCGTCTCCATCAGCACGGATAAGAGCCTGTTCCTCGAATCTTGCTCTTTGGTCGCGGGGGTCATTCAATTCGGAAAAAGCGTTTGCAATTTCAGCGGAATTTACGAATAACTCAAACCGCTCTACCAATCCGGTTTCCGAGCGGTGTTTTTTGGCAAGAGGAGACATTTCGACAGGATAATCGGTTACAAACGTAGGTTGAATAAGGTTCGGTTCAACTTTTGCACCGAAGATTTCATCCAATATTTTCATTGCCGAAGCATTGTTATCTACTTCAACTTCGAGTTCACGAGCAATTTTCAGCAATTCTTCTTTGTCGAGACCTTTCAGGTCTTTGCCGGTAAATTTTTTAAAAAGTTCAAACATCGGAACTCTGCGGAAAGGAGTTTGGAAACTGATTTGGTTGCCGTCTAACTCTACATCAAGTGTATTGTTGATTTCGCGTGCTACATTGCAAATAAGCTCTTCCACGGCATCCATCATCCAATTGTAGTCCTTGTATGCAACGTACAACTCAAGCATAGTAAATTCGGGATTGTGTTTTTTGTCCATGCCTTCGTTGCGGAAGTCTTTAGATATTTCGTACACACCCTCGAAACCTCCTACGATAAGCCGTTTCAGATAGAGTTCGTCGGATATTCGCAGATATAATTCAATATCAAGTGCATTGTGATGCGTAATAAATGGACGTGCTGAAGCACCACCGTAAAGCGGCTGTAACACAGGAGTCTCAACTTCGAGATAGCCTTTTTCGTCGAAATAATTCCTGATTGTTTTTATAATTTTTGCTCTTTTTATAAATGTATCGCGTATTTGAGAATTGACAATTAAGTCAATGTAGCGTTTACGATAGCGCATTTCTTTGTCGGCAAAAGCATCGTGAACAATTTTATTTCCCTGCTCATCAGTTTCTTCCTTTGGAACAGGCAGAATAGCCAACGATTTGCAGAGAAGTTGAATTTCTTTGCAATGAATAGATATTTCACCCATTCTTGTCCGAAAAGCAAATCCTTTAATTCCGATAATATCACCGATATCAAGATTTTTGAAATGTTCGTAAAAATCGGGTAGTTCGTCCTTTTTAAGATATATTTGAATCTTTCCGGTTTCATCTAATATATGACAAAAAGTAGCTTTTCCCATTCTGCGAATACTCATTAGCCGCCCGGCAACTGCAACGTTTTGTAATGCTTCCGGTTGTTCATCATTGAAAGCAGAGAGAATTCCCTGAGCCGAATGCGTTTTGTCAAATGAGTAAGGATAGGCATTAATATTAGCCGATTCCAGCAATTGAAGCTCTTCTTCGCGTCTGAGTTCCTGGTCGTTTTTAGTTTGATTTGCCATAGTTTAATTTAATTTTAATTAAGCGAAATTGTACAAAATAGTAAGTTGCAAAGTTACGGATTTTTTTGTTTTGGTAAGAAGTAATTCATAAGTTTTCTTTGAATCCATAAAATCAGGATATAAACAAATAATTAGAAATTCATATTCATTGAAATATTGAAAAAATAATACTCTTATAAATAGTCTATAATTTTTTTAAGGAGAATAATAAATGAGAACATTTCAAGTAATAATTGAAAAATGTAAAGAAACCGGTAATTATGTCGGTTATATCCCCGGTTTTGCAGGTGCACATTCACAGGGAGAAACAATTGAAGAATTAAGACTGAATTTAATTGAAGTAATTGAAATGCTTCTTGAGGATGGTGAACCTGAAATAGAAAGTTTATTTATTGGTACTCAGAATCTTGTTTTAGTATAAATGCCTAAATATCCCATAAAAAAATCAAGAATTAATAAGAATCCTTTCTCTTTGCAAGATCAAGCATGATTACAAGGACTTTATTCTCTACTATTGTGTAAAATAACCTGAAATCTGCAATTCTATAACGATAAACATCTTTGAATTCACCTTTCAGCTTTTTAATATTAAGTCCGAAAAAGGGATTTTTCCTTAGTTGAGGATAGACATAACTTTTGATTTTATTATATAAAACCTTAAACTCAGGTTTTAATATTTTTTTGGAAAAATTCTCAGTTTCTGCTATTTGAAAATCATTGGACAATAGAATATCTCCCCTTTTTTACATCCGCCAATCCTTTGCGGATACCTGAAAAATGAGGTTTGATTTCTTCCATTTCTTCGTCACTTACATTTACTTCACCCAAGGTATGAGCCAATGCGGCAAATTCAATATAATTGGAGATACTTCTCCGCTCTCCTTCAGCGGCTAATTTAAACAGATTATACAAATCGTCTTCTATTCTCAGAGTCAGTGTCTTTGACATAAATTAATCCTTTGGGTTTTGTATCAAAATTATTCAAAATTATTCATTATTATTCAAATTTCAAAATATATTCATCATAAGTTGTGGCTATTTTTTTAAAGTTGGAAAAGATTTTGTGAAAATGTGAATAAAAGTTTTAATTTTGTTTGTCTTATATTTTTAAAAAATTAATTTAGTTGAATTTCAATCTTAATATCTTTAAAAAGGAGAAAATAATGAATAGGGCACACAATTTTAGCGCAGGTCCCGCAATTCTTCCTGTGGAAGTACTTCAGGAAACAGCACAGGCAGTACTCGATTACAATAATCTGGGTATGTCAATTATGGAAATGAGCCACAGGTCTAAGGAATACGACGCAGTGTTTGTAGAAACTCAGAATGACTGTTTGAAATTAATGGATTTGTCACCTGAAGATTACTATGTT
>JBAYGQ010000028.1:0-11164 GCA_041666585.1 Bacteroidota bacterium | reverse complement strand
TTTGAAGTATTAACAAGACTGTAGGGTTGATATAAAGTTAACTTTATATAAATTTGAAAAATGAAGAAAATAATAAGAAAAATATCTCATTATCGTACCATATTAATATTATTCGGAATCATTGGTATTGCGGTAATGTTCCGTTATTATCGGTTTTATGATTGGATATCATTCGGGATGGATCAGGAGTATCAGGCGTTAATTGCACGTAATATTGTTACGGGGTTACACTTTCCGCTAATCGGAGTTAACGTCTCTGATACCGGAATGTATTTGGGGCCTTTGTTCAGTTATTTTGCGGCACTACTTTATTTTATTACTGGAGGCAATCCAGCGGGATGGGCGTTTTTTTCATCCCTATTGGGAGTTGTTACCACTCTAGTAATATATTACGTCTCTAAGCGATTATTTTCTGTACGTACAGGACTATTCTCTTCACTGTTGTTTGGAGCCTCATTTTTAACCAGTTTTTATGATCGTCAGTTTTGGAACCCTGTTTTTATTCCCATTTTATCGCTTCTAATAGGTTTTTCTTTATGGAACCTACTTCTCGGGAAGAAGAACTCTGTCGTAAGTCTTGCAATCCTATTTTCTATAGCTCTTCAATGTCATTATTCGATCATCATTTTTGTTCCGCTTATCCTCGGAATTGTCTTGGTAAGATGGAAGAAAATATCAATAAAAGAGAAAACCCTTTCGGCTCTTATATTTTTCATTTTTCTATGTCCTATATTGGTTTTTGAATTCAGACATAACGGAATTAATACTCGGGCGTTTATTTCTTTAATTAGAAGCACGTCATCTTATTCGATTGTTCAAAAATCACCCGTGTCAGCCCACCTGTTAGAATTTTTATCTACCGCCGGCCGATTTTTTTGGGTTCCTTTGTCTCCGGACCTTTCCGTGGAGTCCGGGCAGTGTCGAGAGTTGGCATTCCTTAAAAAAAACGCTTTTCCTGAGATTATCATAATCACTTTTATCGGCATTGGTCTTTTTTTCGTCTGGTATATAAGAAATTCAAAAAAAAGGAAATCAGATTCCGTAAATTATCGTTCCGCGGCTGCTATAGCGGTAATATCTGGAATTTTATGCTCAACCTTTATTTTTGTACTGCTCTATCCCAACACAATCTTTGAATATTACTATTTATATCTTTTTCCATGGATTGCAGTGATTTTGGGTAAAAGTTTGGATTATATGATGACTTGGGAACATGGATCGGTTATAGTCTTCCCAATTGTATTTATTTTCACCGCTCTAAATTTTCTAACATTATTTACCGCTTCCATGAGCTATTCTTATTCTGATAAGATCCGAACGATTGATTTCGTCAGGTCAAATCTGGAAAATAGCAACAATTATCGTTTAGAGGCTGTTGGAGGTTGTCCGAAATATGGAGGATATCATTATCTATTTGAACATTTTATTAATAAACCGTCTATTTCCTATATGGATTCATATTATTCGTGGTTATATCAAAATCCTATTAATAATGAAAAAGTTGATCGTATTGTGTTACTATCCTTTATTGATCCCAGATTACCTTTAAGCCAAAATCAGCAATTTATCGACGAACGACTTGAATTTTTGACATCTAATAAATCAATTATTGAAAAGCAATTTGGTAAGATTACCATTAATATTTTAAAATAAGGTAAAAATGAGGAAAAGATGAGAAGACTATATCAGTTGGCCGTATCAAAAACTGCTAGAAATACTTACTTAGTTTTTTTAGGAAACAGTATCTCAGCGTTCTTTGCGTTTATTCTGACAGTGATATTGGTTCGGGGTATGTCAAAGTCTGATTTTGGGTATTATTCCGCAGTCTTCTCGTTCGCACTTCTTTTATCTGATGTGTCGGATATAGGTATTGGAAGTTCGTTATCCCGATTTTTGCCTCCTCTCAAAGCTGATTCAAATAAAACCAACCGTTTTCTAAAAACAGCATTGATATATCAAAGTGGAATTGTGTTAATTCTAGCAATTTTTGTTGTCGTATTTTCAAAATTTCTCGCAGTCAATTTCTTCCATGATCCATCTCTCGGCGGGACGGTGGCAGCTGTTGCCATTGCCTTGGTTGGCATGACGTTTTCAAGCTTTTTTTCCTATGCCTTCTCCGCTAAAGAAAAGTTTTATGGATCCGCTATCATTCCAGCAGTTAGCAGCATTTCTCGGGTAATACTAATCGTTCCCTTCGTCTTATTAGCAACCTTGACGATTGGAGGAGCACTCTGGATTCAAATAATAAGCTTTATACTGACGTCAATAATAGGGTTAGTTCTGATCAATCCCGGTTTCCTTCTCGCGGCGTTCGATCTGAAAAACCTGAAGAGTTTGATAAGATTTTCTTCATTTTTAGGCATTGCCCGGTCTTTTACCGCAATATCCAGTCGGTTGGATACACTTATGCTGATTGCGATGACAAATTCTATCGAAACTGCCGTTTACGCAACTGCATCCCGAATTATTTCAATTTACCCATTATTATCAGGAAGCTTCAGCGCTGTATTAGCTCCCCGTTTTGCAACTATACGTAGTGAAAATGAATTGAATACTTTTTTAAAAAAAGTAATCTTAGGAACTGCTGGAATCATACTCACAATAATCATTTTGATTATCGTTGCCTATCCATTTATGATGATTCTTTTCGGAGAAAAAACACGGGATTCAGTTCCAGTTCTACAACTTCTTCTTGTTGCTATGATATTTTTTGTTGCGTCAGTGCCTCCGGTATCATTGGCGATATATTATTTGAAAAAACCACATATTCTGAGTATTAATAGCGTAATTCAGCTAATTATTGTTATTGCTGGTAATTTGTATTTTATCCCGAAATTTGGTCGATTCGGACCGATCTATTCACTTATGCTTGCTTACGGGATAACTTTAGTATTCACAACGTATTTGAGTATTTATTATTTGAAGAAACACCATGAACATTCCTAGCGTAACCGGTCACATGATCGTAAAAAACGAAGACCGGTTTCTTTGGTATGCGATAACGTCAATTCTTCCCTATTTAGATAGACTAATCATCTATGATACTGGATCAAAAGACGGGACTCTAGAAATAATAAAAAGCTTCCATACTGATAAAATAAAATGGTTTTCGAAGACGGTAAGAGATCCGGTTGATCTGGCAAAACTTCGACAAGAACAATTAGATCTTTATAAAGATGAATGGATTTGGATTATTGACGGTGACGAGGTATATCCGAACAGTCTTTGTGTTGAAATTCGAAACCTTATCCGCGGTGGTGATAAGTTGGAAGGGATAGTTGTTGGCCGTTTTGATCTATTGGGGGATATATACCATTACCAAAATCCTGGTGTAGGGACGTATGAGCTATTCGGGAAAAGAGGCCATTTCGTGTTAAGACTTATTCATGTGTCCAATATTCCCGGACTTCATGTTTCTGGAGCATATCCGTTCGAGGGCTATTATGATATGCAAGGTCATGAGCTCACTCAACACATACGTCAGAAATTTGCGTTTACTACGGAACGGTTGTTCCATGCCATGTATTTACACAGATCTACATTGGGTCCGTCACTTCCATCCACCTTTCATCGAGATAAATATAAAATCGAATGGGGGATAAGTATTCCTTCCAAGATTAAGATACCGGAAGTATTTTTTTCTACTCGTCCGGAATTTGTTTCAAACGCTTCGGTTAAGCGTTCAATAGTCTATTCGATTATTGCAATATTTATTACACCGATAAAAATATTAAAACGGTATTTCACGAGGATACTAAAGTAGACATACCATGAAAATTGCTTTTTTATCTATCTATAACGGACGGGTGGAAAGAGGATCAGAAGGTTTTGTTACCGAGATGGCTTTAAGATTGAGTCAGAAGCATTCTATTCACGTCTTTCAGACCGGTAATACCTCAGGTGCTTCCTATCACGTTTATAAGATTACTCCCGTACCGTTTTTCCCACATCAGGGTGGGAGACGCTACGGATATGCGGAAAACATATTTCGTTCGACCTGTTATCCAATTATCGTTTTATGGTTCACCTTACTTTGCATACCGGATCTGATTCGAAACCGTTATGATTGGGTTATTCCAATAAATGGCGGATGGCAAGTTCTGATTTGTAGGATATTGCGAACCATTACCGGATGTAAAATTCTAATCAGCGGTCATGCGGGAGTTGGTAGGGATGATTGGTTGAATATATCTATCGGAAAACCCAATATATTTGTCGCATTAAGTCCTAGAGCAGAAAAATGGGCAAAAAAGTTTAAACAACCGTTTTTGGTCCACTATATCCCGAACGGGGTGGATATTAAAAAGTTTAATCCCGATGGTCCAAAGGTACACTTAAATCTTAATAAACCGGTTCTACTTTGTGTATCACAGTTGATTCCTTACAAAAGAGTAGATTTCCTAATACGATCCGTGTCATTAATAAAAGAACTTAATTTTTTGATCATTGGAGATGGACCGCTTTCTTCAGACATCGATTTGCTGGGAAAACGTTTGTTAGGCTCACGATATGAAAGAATTTCATCTGCGTCACACTCACAAATTCCTGCTTATTATCGATCAGTCGACTTTTTTTCCCTACCTAGCGTTGATACAGAGGCTTTTGGGTTGGTTTACCTTGAAGCGTTGTCATCGAATCTACCTGTAATTGCGCCGGATGATGATAACCGGAGAATTATAATAGGTGAAGCCGGAACTTACTTCCATTCAGATAATCAGGAGTCTTGTGTAAATGCCTTAAAATTAGCATTATCGAAAAATTGGGGAAATTTACCTCGAAAACAGGCTGAAAAATTCACTTGGGATAAGATTACCCTCGAATATGAAAAGCTTCTTAAAGCGGATTAATTGGATTATTTGTCTAATAATCCTATATTCCTTAATTATTTTTCTTCCAGGTTTTAAACTATTTTTTCATCAGGATGATTTTATTCATTTATCGGTAAGTCAACGTTTTGAACAGGTAATAAGTGCATATAATATTTTTCAAAAAGGAGAATTTCCTTTTTACCGACCCATACCCACCCAAACGTATTACTATTTTTTAAATAGTATTTTCGGATTACACCCGTTTCCGTTCCACATAATTAATTTTATAATATTTAGTTTAAATATTATTTGTATGAATAAATTAATTCGCTTGATGTCAAACTCCAAAAGAGTTGGATTATTCGCTTCACTCATCTACGCAATTAATTCAACTCACGTTGCCCCTCTTTTCAGTCCCGCTTATGTTCACGAATTACTGTATGTGTTTTTTGGAGTTAATACTGTGTATTGGTTCATCAAATCGTTAAAATATTCCCGAAATTACTATTTCTTGGTATTTCTTTTTTTAATTTTTGCATTAATGACAAAAGAAACCGCTGTGGTTCTACCAGGAATTCTGATTTTAGTTTCTCTGGTATATGTCAAAAAAGAAAAAATTAAATCATGTATAGCTACAATTTTATCCTTAATCGGCGTGCTATCGATCTACTTGTTTGGTCATTTTATATATTATGGTCTTGCAACTGGACCATCATATCAATTTAGCATCGGTAAAGGGACAATAAATATTCTTATTTGGTATTTCTGTTGGGCATTATCATTGCCAAATATATTGATTGATTATGTTTCTCCTGGTTTAAAAATAAGCAATCTTTTTTTTAAAAATGCCGGAATTTATGGGTACATTTCAATAGGTTCATTCACGCTATTAATAACCGGATTAATTCTTTTTGTTTTAATTTTATTATATAAGAGGTTTTTTGATAAAAAGCTTATTAATTTAAAATATATTATTTTAGGAATAGGATGGTTTATATTTGGTATGGTTCCGTTAATAATATTCCCCTTACACAAGCTTGCCACGGAGCAGGCATTTTCTCTCGTTGGTTTATCTTTTGCAGTGTCCTATATTTTGAACCAAATATGGAAAATAAATAATATCGGAAAATGGTTAGTATATTTCTGGTTAATAATTTATTTAATATGTGCGACAAATTCAATTCTATTAGCTCGTAAAACACATTGGATTGTTTTAAGTTCAACAATTGCTGAAAACACATTCCATTATTTAAAATCTATTGAATATAAACTAAAACCAGGTTCGGTGATTAATTTTACGGATGGTCTTATTAGTATTCCTGAATACGGATCCTCCCGTCAGGTGTATTATGCTACCGGTAATGGACTAGGAATTCCATTGCTTTTTCAAAGGAGGGATTTTGAAGTGTATTTTGAAGATGGGAAACCTTTGCCATTTAATAAAAAGGCTGATATTATTGTTGATTCTTCAACTTTATTAGGTTATTAATTCTTCAGAATATTACAAATTATAATATGTTAAAGTTGTCAATAATCATACCCGTATATAACGAAAAAGAAACAATTGTGAAAGTTCTTCGTAAACTAAAAGCTCTCAAAGGTTCCTTTCGAAAAGAAATCATAGTTATAGATGACGGTTCAACGGATGGGAGCGCGTTGATATTGAATCGCATAAATACTGAATCAGGTAACTGTTTTAAATTGATTACGCATAAAGAGAATAGAGGAAAAGGGTCATCAATTAGAACCGGTATTCAAAATGCCTCTGGTGATTTTATCCTGATTCAGGATGCTGATTTAGAATATGATCCTAACGAAATTCCAGGCTTTATCAAAACAATTCAAAATACAAGAATAGGAGAAAATAGCGCTAAAATCGCAATTTATGGATCCCGGTTTATGAAAACTCCAATTCAAATGCCCTTTTTATATGTCATGGGTAACCGATTTCTTACACGATTAATGAATTTGATTTACCACATTCGTTTAACAGATATGGAAACCGGTTACAAACTAATTCCAACCTCTATAGCCAAAAAGATGAAAATCCGTTCGGATCATTTTGATATGGAACCTGAGATTACCGCAAAGCTCATTCGTTCTGGTATTCCGATTATTGAGATTCCAATATCCTATTCGGGAAGAACTCATGTGGCAGGAAAAAAACTAACCGTTGTAGATGCCATAGGGGCATTACGGGCAATTGTTTATTACCGGTTTTTCAATTAAAATCAGCAATATGATTGATATTAAAAGACTATATGATGCAAGGTTTACGTCTTATGAGCGGGTACGGAAGCAGCAGTTATGGATAATTTTATGCAAACACTTTCTCCAACAATTTGTTAAAGCGGGGGATACTGTTGTGGATATTGGGGCAGGGCATTGTGAGTTTATCAACAACATTAAAGCCCGTAACAAAATTGCTGTAGATATCAATAATGATGTTAAGAAATTCGCCGGAAAATCCGTCACGACCATTATTGCTCCGGTTAAGCGAGTTAGAACGTTATTTAAACAGGGAAGTGTCGATGTGATATTCATGAGTAATTTGCTCGAACATTTGGATAACAAGGAAGATGTTTTTCGGCTGTTAAATGAGTCTTATACCGTATTAAGGAAAGGCGGAAGATTGTTAATAATGCAACCGGATATCGGTTTGGTAGGTAATTCCTATTGGGATTTTTTTGACCATAAAGTTCCTATTACATTTGCGAGCTTATCAGAAGCGTTGTACGCCAATCAGTTTTTAATTACCTTTTTCCGATATCCATTCTTGCCTTACAGTACAAAAGTAAAATTATTGCCTCTATGGCCTCCGCTTCTCGAATTTTATCTTAAATTCCGCCCTCTCCAGATAATTTTTGGAAAGCAATTTTTTGTTTGCGCAGAAAAATAACAAATATTCGCGATTTTAAATTACTAGTTAAGGTTGCTGAGGAATTTTACGTCCGTATACTTCGATAGCTCCGAATGTGTTATGAAATTCTGATTCTTGGGCGATTTTAGATTTGTATTCTTCATACCCGGGAGGTTGGGGGTCAATTAATTCCGGAGTAAGCAATATAATCTCATATATTGGATTTAAGGTTCTATTTGGTGTGTAATATTCCGATAAATAATTATCCATATAAGTTACCACCGGTTCGTTCTGCGTTTTTGTAAACAAGTAGCGATACCCACCAGAATACCAGCATGTTTGGAATGATAATAATTCGAAGGGCTGTTTGTTTACTACAGATTCTATATATCGGACTGCATTCATTTTATTTTCAAGACCGTAAGGATTATTCGACCTTAAACGGAAATATCCGTTGAGTCCGAGAAATAACGCAAGGATAATAATAATTGAGTATCGGAATTTAGTACTCAGAATATTGTTAATCACTGATGCGGTCATCAGAATAAAACACGGAAATACCATAATAAGATAATACTCAGCCATTTCTCCATGGAAAAAATAGGTATAAACAGCAATACCGGCAAATACTAAAATGGTAAACATCGATATATTTTTTTGGAAAAAAGTCTTTGTGTCGGGTTTTTTAAGATCCTTAATAGTCATGTATAAAAAGAAAATTATGATTGCTAATGTCAGTAAATTGAGCCACGTGGGGACGTTGTCTTGTTTATATTTGAGATAATTCGGACAATTCGCGTATTGAACTGCAATATTCTCAGTATTTCCCGGATATAAAATGCGGGATAACGTGTTTGGAATGAGATTATGAGCTAAATAAACCGAGCGGGTACCAACCAAAGGAATATTTTTTGCTGTTCGATTTTGGGATGAAGGTCTAAAATAATTTAATAAATATTCTGAATTTAAGAAGTTATGTCGTAAGTCAAAAACAAAAATGCCGGAATTTAAGAAAAGAAAGGCTGTTATCCCAATTATGAGTGTTTTTCGGGGGATAGATATATGGTTAATGATAACAACCATAATGGTGAATGGGATCAAAAGGAGCGTAGCTACTTCTGCTTGAGAAGCTATTACGAGAGTGGTGATTAAGAGATAAAAATATTGAGCCTTATGTTCTTTTAGTTTCCAGAGACAGTAAAAAACAGTAAGAACAAAAAGCGGATGAAAACTAAGTTGCCAACCACGACTCTCATAGACTCCGACTAAATAAGAGAATGCATAAAGAATCAACGCAATTACTCCAGTTTTTTTACCGATTTTTGCTCCAATGCAATATATCAGAATCATGGTTACGGCACTCAAAAAGATACTTAAATAACCCCACGTTAACGGAAATCCACCAGGAATTCGGTAAAGAGGTGCTAACAGATAATAGAGGAGCGGTCCCAAGCGAAAACCAATTGAGCTTGGAGGCCCGGCGAGAGGAAAGTGGGAAAGATGGGCGATACCGTCAATAATATATAGACCCTTTTCTTCATCAATAGCATAGTAAAATATATTGGGTAGGTTATATAAGCGAAGTAGAATTCCACTTAGTATAATAATAATTAGTATCACTTTATGAAACTTAAAACGAGAAAAAATAGTATTTTTCATACTCTGGTTGCTAGCATAACGGAAAATAGGAAAAAAGAAAACCGCTACGAATTATTGCTTTTGAGTATATTCCTAATTGCAGTTTTTGCTGTTTATGCTTATATATCAATCTCATTACATAATAAATTCATGACGTTCGGATTGGATCTTGGGTATTTCGATGAAGTAATTTGGAAGATCAGCCAGTTTCAGTTTCCGTATAGCGGAGTAGGGTGTATTTGGATGTTAGAAGATCATTTTCAGCCGATTCTGTATTTATTGTCGCCACTCTATTGGGTTTGGAATAATGTCAGGGTCATATTGTTATTCCAATCGTTTATCATGATATTTGCGGCTTTTCCGCTATTTTTATTATCCCGTTTGATAACCAAAAATAACTTTTTTTCCTTTTGTGTTGTTTTTGCCTATCTATTTTTTATCGGAACCCAGTTTGCAATATTAAACGAGTTTCATCAGGTTACAATTGCACCATTATTTATCGCGATTGTATATTTTTCGATTCAATCAAAAAAAAGATTTTTGTATATTTTTTCCATAATCGGTTTATTGGTGATCAAAGAAGACTTGTCTCTTCTTGTGGCCTCAATCGGTATGGGGTTACTTTTTTATTCGGGTTTGAGACGCTGGGGGGTGATCACCTTGGTTACCGGAATTGCTATGTTTGTTATATTGATATATTTCCTTATGCCAGCGCTGTCAATAAAAGGAATATATTCCCATCTGGATTTTGGTTCCATGGGGATGGGTCCTATTGGAATAATACAATCAACGATCCAAAATCCGATAAAAACAATTCTATCTTTTGTAACACCCGTGATTAAGTTGCAAACTATATTCAAATCGCTTGTCACTTTTGCCCTTATTCCCTTGCTAAGTCCAATCTATATCCTACTACCATTGTTGCAGGATTTTATAGCACGATTCATCTATGCAGGACCTCAAGTGACTAAATGGGGTTTAGTAAATCATCATGCGGCAACAAGCAGCATGCTTTTGGCAATCGCGTCAATTTATGGGGCAAAAAGGCTGTATGGAATATTGAGATTAAATATGTCGACTCGTAAGTTTTATTCTCTTATCGGTATAATACTTATTTTGACTACGGTAATTATTGATGTAGTAAATCACGGACCCATTCACTCAATTTTTAAACCCCAATTCTACAGAAAAGAACAATGGGAGAAGGATGTCTCAGAGGTATTAGCCCATGTTCCTGAACATTCTTCTGTTGCAGCGCAAAACAATTTATTACCGCATCTTACCCATCGGGAATCGATTTACCGTATTCCGTACGGATCGAATAGTGAATACATGGTGGTTGATTTGCATGATGGTCCGAATAAATACGCTCCTCTGTCATATACAGAAATGTCCGAATTTGTCGCGGATCTGATAGAATCAAAACGGTATTCAATTTATTTCCAAAAGGGGGATGCTATGGTATTGAAGAGGAATTATAAAACCGATATTACACTGAGCAAATATTATAATGACGCGCGTTATTGCTATTACTCATTTGAGGAACAGTAGTATATGAATTTATCTGCATGTATAGTCGTTAGGAATCAGGCGATTTTTTTGGATCGCTGTCTTCAAAGCATCAAGAGTGTTTGTAACGAAATAATTATAGTCCATGACGGACCCTGTTCGGATGATAGTCTCAAAATCGCCAAACGTTACAAAGCATTAATATTTATCAGACCATTTATCGGTGAAGCCGAATACCACCGGCCTTTTGCGTTTGGAAAATCGACCGGTGATTGGATTTTGCAAATCGACGCAGATGAGTATCTTTCAGCGGAGGCGCTAAGCGAAATTCCCATACTAATTCAATCGA
>JBAYGQ010000027.1:0-11430 GCA_041666585.1 Bacteroidota bacterium | reverse complement strand
CAGGTACTGAACCTTTAATAAGATTTTATGCCGAGGCTGAATCTATGAGTAAAGTAGATGAACTTTTAGACGAAGGAAGAAAACTTAAATAATTAACAATGAACAATTAAGAATTAAGAATTAACAATTTTTTATTATTTCCATACACGAACCAATGCTCAGCGTTGGTTCGTTTTTTATTTCTGTTTCAACTTAAAAAAAATGCACCTACCCTGAGCATAGGTGCAAGTATATCAAATTTAATAAAACAAAAAAATTCAGAATTATTTTTTCTTAATAGTCATTTCAACTTTTTCTTTAGGAGCGCTTCCGTCAACTGGCACGTTTACAATTTTGTCAACAACATCCATACCTTCAATCACTTTGCCATAAGCTGTATATTTACCGTCCAAATGCTTTGCGGGTGCAACACAAATAAAGAACTGCGAGGTTGCACTGTTCGGGTCCTGAGAGCGTGCGGCAGACAAAATACCGCGTTCGTGTGTAGTTTTATTAAATTCTGCCGGAACTTTTGTCTGGCTCGGGTCTCCGTATCCCCATGTTTCTTTCGGCTTGGTTTTGGAATTCATATCGCCTCCCTGAATCATAAAACCGGGAATAACTCTATGGAATGCAGTTCCGTCATAAAAGCCTGCTGTTACTAAACTATCGAAATTATGACAATGTTTCGGAGCTACATCCGGGAACAATTCTAATAATATATCGCCAAAAACAACGTTGCCCTGTTTAACTGTAATTGTATATTGAGGTCTATCCTGCATAGTACCCTTTTCTTTATTCTGAGAAAAAACATTATTTGGTAAAGTTAAGATTAAAGCTATAGTTATCATAAAGCTTACTAAAAATTTCATCCTTCACTCCATTAATTAATTTTTTAAACATTTTGGAGGGTAAAGACAAAATTAGAGGCTATTTATTTTATAAATGCAGAAAAAGAAGAGGCGACCCAAAAATAATGAGCCGCCTCTAAAAAGAAAAATAAAAAAAACTTAGCCTTTATATTCTGCGCTTCCAAATCCTAAAATCGGGAAAAAGACTATAGGTAAAAGAATCATACCTATCGCAAAACCAATTTCTTTGCCGAACTTTTTAGCTAATTCGATATAAATAAGAATTGCTACAATTAAGTTTGCAAAAGGAATCAAAAATAGAATAATCCACCAAATCGGTTTGCCGACTATTTCGAGCATAATGATAAGATTGTAAATCGGGACAATTGCCGCCCAACCGGGTTTACCGGCTTTTACAAAAATCTTCCAAAGAGAAGCAATCATTATTACCGCTAAAAGCAGATAAACAATAATCATTACGATGCCAACACCTGTTGCTGCTCCGGAATCCATTGGTACTGTTGAATAATCCATAATCTAACCCCTAAAAATAGTAAATAAATGTGAATTAAAAAAAACTATATTTGATTATTTTTATCAGTAAAATTATCCATTCAGCTTTGATTACAAAAACCATGTCTTTTTGTCTGATATTAAATATAAACAAAAATTTATATATATATTTTTTCTTTTATTGAGTTGAAGTTTTTATTATTATCTAACACAAAAATATCTCTTGTATTCAGAATATATAAAGGGAAAATTTATTTTTAATCTTAATCTAAAAATGAACAGATTCAAAGTGTATACGAATTGATTATTATAAATTATTTTTTTGTTCAATATATAATTAATAATTTATGAAAAACTGATAGAAATAACAAGAACTTTTTTTTTCAAAATTCTGAATGCTGAATACTGAATCCTGAATTTATTATTATTTACCTTTATAAACTTTATGAAATTTATATACCTTATAAACTGCAACTAAACACAAAACATAATAAAATTATATAATAACGAATAGCAAAAAGAAGCAATATTCAAAAAAAATTCGTAGTTCCAAAAAAAAGTCTTAATTTTGAAATTACTTATGTTTTAGTAATATTAAAAAAGATTAAAGCCGATATTATTTATTACAATTGCTTTAAAAAAATAAGCGGGCTTTTTCTTATCGAACTTAAAAAAATGTATTATAAAGTATAATGACAGATAAGCCGCGAACCCTGATTCAATCCGAGTTCCGGCTTGTTTATTTTCTGAAAGCGGGAACCACAAAACATTTTTATTAACATTATAAGTCAGATCATGAATAAGCAAATTCAAACACTTGAAGAAGCCACAATAAGGTTTGCAGGTGATTCAGGCGATGGTATGCAGATTACCGGAACACAGTTTTCAAATACTTCGGGAAGCCTCGGAAATGATGTAAACACATTTCCGGACTATCCATCCGAAATTCGCGCCCCGGAAGGAACACTCTACGGCGTGAGTGCCTATCAAATACAATTCGGTGCTAAAAGCATTAACACTCCCGGTAGTAAAATTGACGTACTTGTAGCTATGAATGCCTCATCTTTGAAAGTCAATATTCCGAATATCAAGAAGAATGGAATTATAATTCTCAATACTGCAGGATTCGGAGAGAAAAATTTAAAATTAGCTAAATACGAAATCAGTCCGCTCGAAGACGGTTCTTTAGACGGTTTTAAGCTAATAAAAGTAGATATTACTAAAATAGTACAGGAAGTATTGAAAGATTCATCACTTTCTCCAAAGCATATTGAGCGTACCAAAAATATGTTTGCACTTGGAATTACTTATTGGTTGTTCAACAGACCAATGGATAAAACAGAAAAATGGTTAAAGGAAAAATTCGGTAAAAAGCCTCATATATATGAAGCTAATCTTAAAATATTAAGAGCAGGTTATGAGTATTGCGCCTCTCGTGATGAAATTACAGTTCATTATGAAATCAAAGCAGCAGACAACAAACCCGGCTTCTACCGTAACATTACTGGCAACGAAGCCGCCGCAATAGGACTTGTTGTTGCCGCGAAAAAAGCTAATCTGCCTCTCTTCTTAGGTTCTTATCCGATAACACCTGCTACCGAAATATTACATTTTCTTTCAGGTTATAAAAAATACGGGGTAAAGCATATTCAGGCGGAAGATGAAATTGCGGGAATCTGCTCGGCTATCGGTGCATCATTCGGCGGATACCTTGCCGCAACAACTACAAGCGGTCCAGGTTTATCACTTAAAGTTGAAGCTATAGGTTTAGCTCTAATCCTTGAACTTCCACTTGTGATAATTGATGTTCAACGTTCAGGTCCAAGCACCGGTTTGCCTACAAAACCCGAACAGTCAGATTTATTTATGGCGATGTACGGTAGGCACGGCGAAGCTCCTGTTCCGATAGTTGCCGCATGCAGTGCTTCAGATTGCTTCGACATGACTTTTGAAGCGGCAAGAATAGCCCTTAAATATATGACTCCTGTATTTATGCTGAGTGACGGATATATAGCTCAGGGAACAAACCCCTGGCATATACCGAATCTTGAAGACCTTCCCGATATATCAACAAAATTTGCAACTGATAAAGAAACATTTGCCCCTTACAAACGTGACCCTGAAACCTTAGCACGACCGTGGGCAATTCCGGGTACGGAAGGCTTAGAACACAGAATCGGCGGTCTGGAAAAAGAAGATATTACAGGTTTAGTAAGTAGCGACCCGATGAATCATCAGAAAATGACTTATATTCGTGCAGAAAAAATCGAAAGAATTGCAAACGACATTCCTGAGGCAATCGTTGAAGGCGAGCAGAGCGGCGACCTGCTTATTCTCGGATGGGGCGGTACTTACGGGGCGATTAAAGATGCATTCGACAAAATGTGCTCAGAAGGCAAAAAAATATCATACTGCCATTTGAAACATTTGAATCCATTCCCGAGAAATCTCGGAGAGGTACTAAAACGATTCAAACGAGTTTTAGTTCCCGAATTAAACACCGGACAACTTGCAACAATTCTCCGTTCAAAATATCTCATTACACCGATCGGTCTTAATAAAATTCAGGGCTTGCCTCTGAAAACATTTGAAGTCGAAGAAAAAGTAAATCAACTTCTACAACAGGGAGGAAATTAATTATGACAACCATGATAGACAATATTATAAATATGCCCCATACCGGGATATCGGAATATACAGCAAAAGACTTCAAAGCTCCAATAGATGTTCGCTGGTGCGCCGGATGCGGCGGCTATTCTATACTTGCGCAAGTACAACGCATTATGCCTAAGCTCGGTGTTCCTAAAGAAAAAATCGTATTCATTTCGGGTATCGGTTGTTCAAGCCGTTTCCCCTATTATATGGATGTTTACGGAGTCCATTCATTACACGGCAGAGCTTTACCGATTGCTTCCGGACTAAAAGTTGCCAGACCTGACCTGACGGTTTGGGTTGCAACAGGCGACGGCGACTGTATGTCAATCGGAGGGAATCATCTGATTCACACTGCAAGACGCAACGTTGATCTGAATGTCGTAATGTTTAACAATGAAGTTTACAGTTTGACTAAAGGTCAGTACTCCCCGACTTCACAACTTGGACAGATAACAAAATCATCACCTTTGGGTGTACTCGATGACCCGTTCAATCCTACAACACTTGCATTGGGCGCAGGTTCAGGTTTCGTAGCACGCGGTTACGACGGAGACCCGAAAATGATGCAACTATTATTGGAACGTGCCGCGACTCATAAAGGATTTGCTTTTGTTGAGATTTATACAAACTGCGTTATCTATAATGACGGTGCTTTCGATTTGTTTACAAATAAAACAACGCGAAAAGAAAATACCGTGATGCTCGAACACGGCAAACCGCTTATCTTCGGCGAAAACAATGACAAGGGTATTAAACTCGACGGATTCCGTCCGACAGTTGTTTCAATTACAGACGGTAAGTATTCGGCTGACGATTTGTTGGTTCATAATGAGAATGATTCAACTCTTGCTTTTGTACTTGCAAATATGACCTATGCACCTGAACTTCCCCGTCCATTAGGAGTATTTCAGGCTATCGAACGTCCATCGTATGATTATAAAGTAACAGCACAGATTGAACATTATATGAAAACTCCCGGTGCAGGAGACATTAATGCGCTTATGCGCGGTGAAGATTCGTGGGAAATAAAATAGTAGAATCACCTATTAACCCCCTCCTTGAAAAGGAGGGGAAATTAGAGGTTAGATTTTAATTATAAAAGGGATTCAGCTTTCGAATCCCTTTTCTTGTTAGCAAGCTTTTGTAACTATTCTTGTTACCAAGCTCCTGCTTGGTAACATACTCTACTAATCACAAAAAGCTACAAAGTACCGTTCACATATTTATGCAGAATGCTGGAAATCAGCGTCTGGTACGGAGTTCCTTCGATAACTGCTTCGCGTTTCAGCATTTCCAAATCTTCAGAATCTACTGTGATACTATGTTCTTTGATTTGTTCCGTAGAGTTATTAACATATTCTACATATTGCTTTATTTCTTCGTCCATGTTTCCATTAGAGTGCCACTCTCCTCTTTCAACACTTTCAAAAAACTCTTGTTCTACTTTATCAAGTTTATAATCCATTTAAACCTCTTTCTGATATTTTTTTAGCATTAAAAGACGTAAAAAATAATTCAAATATTTTTCATGCTTACTTTCTTATATGCAAAAATATTATTTTGATATTAAAACAAGACTGCGTAAGTTTGATATTCAAAAAATATTGTTTATAAAACATATTTTGAGCTTAATATGAAACAAAGAATTTTTGTTTTAACTGACTTATGTTTATCAATGCTTTTACAAGTATTATCAATTAATGCTGATGAACCAATAATTAAATTTTTTTTTATAATGGAAATTCTACTAATTATAAAATAAAAGAAATAAAAAAATTTGAACTTCCAAATTTTTCTGACTCACTTCAATTAAAAATAATAACCAAAGATGAAAGTATTTACTATTACCCTGCACAATTGATTGATAGCATTACATTTGCGGCTGATAGTTTTGAAAACCAAAATATACATATTTGGCATGATGGCTTTAAATGGGATTTCTCACTTTTCAAAATTGATAGTGTTATTTTCTATTATACACAATATGTTGCTGTTAGTATAGGCAAACAAATCTGGATGTATAAAAATCTCAATAGTGACCATTATATAAATGGTGACTCAATACTAGAAGTAACGGACCAAACTCAATGGATTAATTTAATAGAAGGTGCATGGTGCAATTACAACAACGATTCTATAAAAGGGGCAATTTATGGAAAACTATACAATTGGTATGCAGTTAATGATCCACGTGTTTTAGCGCCTAACGGATGGCATGTGCCTAATAAATTTGAATGGGCAAAACTTAGTAATTACCTTGGCGGAGATGATTTATCAGGAGGCAAACTTAAAGAAACCGGAACTGAACATTGGCTTAGTCCCAATACTGGAGCAACTAACGAAAGTGGATTCTCTGCTCTCCCTAGTGGCTGTCGCTGCAATTTTGGTCCCTTCGATGTTATTGGGATCTATTCCTTCTTCTGGACATCAACTGAAAATGATTCTTCAGATGCATGGTACAAGGTACTTAGCAACAGGTCAAGCTATTTTAACAGAGGCTATCTCGAAAAGAAAAACGGTTATTCTGTACGTTTGGTTAAAGATGCTGAAGCTCTTATAATTAAAAACATACAACCTACTTCTGCAAATATAGGTGACGATGTAACAATCGAAGGAATTGGTTTTGGTACATTGCAGGGTACAAGTGTAGTTTCATTTAGTGGAACCAATTCATCAATAATTGTAAGTTGGAGCAACAATCGAATAAAAACCAAAGTTCCAGTAAACACATGTAGTGGAGAAGTTATAATTATTGTAGATTCACTTAAAAGCAATCCAAAATATTTCACTGTTTTAAATACAAATCCCTGTGATATAAAAATTGGTAATCAAGTTTGGATGGTAAAAAATCTTGATGTTGACCATTATCGAAATGGAGACTCAATCCCTCAAGTTACAGATGAAGCTATTTGGGATAAAATTGAAACCGGTGCATGGTGTTTTTACAGTAATGACTCTGATAATGGTTCAGTTTATGGAAAATTATACAATTGGTATGCAGTTAATGATCCTAGAGGATTAGCCCCAATTGGTTGGCATGTACCAAGTGATGCAGAGTGGGATTCACTTTCAACATTTCTTGGAGGAGATCTTGTTGCAGGAGGTAAAATGAAAGAAACAGGAACAAGTCATTGGCAATTACCAAACACCGGAGCTACAAACGAAAGTGGCTTTTCCGCTCTGCCGGGAGGCTATCGTTCAGGGCGCATGTTCTTCAATATAGGGAGTAGTGGATACTGGTGGTCTTCTACCCTTTCCTACACATTAACCAGACACCTTTACTACTACAACACTGAAATTAACAAACTCGGGTTCACTATGAGCTTCGGATTGTCTGTGCGTCTGCTCCGGGATTAATTGGCTTTTTATGAGCTACCTTTTATTATTCAGAGGTTCAAAATGGTGAACTCCATTTTTTTCTTCTTACGATTTCAGCATTATCAACAGCATTTTAAATTTCTTTTCTGCAACTACTGCATGCGGAATGTTTGCTGGCATAATAATTGTGGCACCTGCCTGCAATGAATGCTCTTTACCGCCAATTATAATTTTCCCTTCGCCGTCTAACACCTGCGCCATTGCATCGAACGGAGCGGTGTGTTCGCTCAATGATTCACCTGAATCGAATGAAAATAGTGTGATGTTTCCACTCGGTTTTTTGATTAGCATTTTGCTGACAATAGAGTGCTCCTGATATTCCACCATTGTTGCAAGTATTTGCTGTTGTCCGTAAACTGACTGCTCAACTTTTGATTCGGTATTTTCTGCCATTTGATTTTTCCTTAAATTTATTTATTTTTTTTGAACAAACGAGGGCGTCTGTTCTACTATTAATTTTTTCTAATTCAATTTTCTTAAATTGTCATTTTCGTGGAAACGGGAATCCATGCTTCATGAAAATTTATGGATACCCGCTTTCGCGAGTATGACATAATAATTAACTTTTCTTCTATTTTTTAAAAATATAATTTTTATACAAACTGTCCGATTCTGCATTTGACCATGTAAGGCATCCCATATCCTGCACCTTGTCAATCAAAGGAGCCGGTAAAAAACCTGTTATTAATTCGTAGATTTCACCCGATTTCATCTTCGATACTGTACCGACTACCTGAGCCAAAGGATGTTGTCCCGTAGCAATCATCTCGCGTGCATCCAGCGACTGCACTATCTTTTCGGGTTTGAACCAAACGGGCGCATCCTTCAGATACTCATTGGACGTTGCGGATAAGTTCAGATTGTTTTGTCCCGCTTCTGCCCTTAGTTTATTCACAAGCTCATCAACAGAGATATTCCCTACTGCGGCGGCTTGTTCAAGGGAAGCTACCTTAGCCAGAGTTTTGCGTAAAACAGGATTCTTCAACTGCTTGAATGCCGGTGCCAGAGCTATTAGAGTTTCCTCAAGCTGAGGGTAGCTGTCGAGTAAAGCTCCGACTTTTGTTTTTGGTGTAATATATAATTTGTCTTCCATTTATTCACCTTTCTTTTCGTATGATAATAATCTTTGTTCACCCTGCAAAGCGCGGGTATTAGTTGCATCCTGAGAAACTTCGAGTGTTCCGAGGTATTCTCCGTCTTCACCCCGAAGTGCAAAGTATTCTATTAAAATAAATTTCCCGTGCATATTAATCCAGAACGGCGCCCTGTCCTGCTTACCTGTTTTGAAATCATCTATTATCTGGTTGACAACATGTACACTTGACGGTGGATGGCACATCCTGACATCACGTTTTAGAATCGCTCTGCTTCTGTCGAAAATCCTTTCTGCACCTTGTGTAAAATAAGAGACTTTGTCATTTTTATCTACAAAAGTCAAATCGAACGGAATAGTATTTAAAATAGCATTTATTTCCTTTGCCGTAAAACTTCCTGAAGGCAGATGAATTACATTTTCGTCTGCGTGAATTTCATCCGCTACAGAGATCCCCTGCGGTTTCCATTCTTCCTTCGGGTCGAAAAGACAATATCCGTACTCTCCTGTTTGAGTATAAATCTGATACCAGTCAACTTCGCTGAGTTTGTCGAGACACATTGGCAGAAGAATTTCTTCTTCCTTCATTATCATGTCCGGAATTGTTTTTACAGTTGGTATTAAAATTAAATCTATCACGGTTTTTGCATCGCCGGCTGTTATGTTGCCGTCAGCTTCAAGAGTTTCGATAGCTTCTTTCATTTTCCCGCGTATTTCGTCGTGCTTACCCCACATTACAGTCGGAGGTCCTGTAATTCCCATTTTCTCAAGAAAAGGAAAAAGCAGATATTCTTTACGTTTGTAATGTTTGTCCACATCCATCAGCTTATTGAACTCAGAGCGAAGGCGCATAAACTGCTCATTCAAAACTTTATCATCTTCCATTTTCTTAATTTCTTCAAAAATTGAGAAGACAGATTCAACTACTTTTTCAAGTTCTCTGTTTTCCATTTTAAAAGTATCAACTGGATGACCGTTCGGAACAAACTTTACATTTGAAAGGTCAATTCTTCCTTCCAGCACCTGTGAATGAATATCGCACAATCTAAGCACTTCTTCCTGGGGCAGACCTTCGCTGATTAGTTCCTGCTCAACTTCTACGACGTCGCCGTATGGAACCATACCCATCAGATTGACTAACTGCTTTTTTACTTCATCGGGTGCAATCCCCTTGTGCAATTGCAGAATCAGTGTTTTCAGCATTTCTTTTCTTTGAACTGAATTGTTAATTAATTCACTCATTTTAGTTCTCCTAAAGATATTTTTTCAAAATTGTAATAAATTTCTATATTCAGACTATTTTGTCCGATATATATTTTACAAAATTAAAAATAATTTTAATTAAATTGTAACTTTATTTTTGTAGCTATTGTCATAGGAGTAGATAAGAAATAATTAATTTGATTTATCCTGTATATATCTTTTATTTTTTTTATTGTAAATTTACAAATAAAGGATTTGATATGAAAAAGCTTTTACTTCTGATTGTTATTTCTTTATTAAGTTTTACACCTCTGTGTGCGCAATGGGTACCATGTAATAATGGATTACCTGGCCATACGGTTTATTGTTTTGCAATAAGCGGTAATAATATTTTTGCAGGAGTTTTTGGAGGTGTTTTTTTATCCACTGATAACGGAAATAGCTGGATTTTCAAAAGTAAGGGATTACATGATACTTATATTACTGTAAATTCATTATTAGTAAACGGTAATAATATATTTATAGGAGTAGATAGAGGTTACAATTTATCTACAGATAATGGTGAAAACTGGACTGAACAAAAAAATGAATTATCTGATACAAGGATATATTCATTTGCTCAAATCGGAAATAAAATATTTGCCGGAACTCATAGTGGCGTCTATTCATCCACTGATAACGGCATTAGCTGGATTAAAAAGAATAAAGGATTAGCAGATACAATGGTTAGTTATATAACAATAAGCGGTAATAATATTTTTGCCGGGACCTTTAGTGGAGGAGTTTATCTATCAACTGATAATGGCGACAGCTGGGTTCAAAAGAATAATGGTTTAACGGATAGATATATTAATTCTTTAGCTGTTAGCAATAACAATATTTTTGCAGGAACCTTTAGTGGTGTCTTTTTATCCACTGATAACGGCATTAGCTGGATTAAAAAGAATAATGGATTAGCAGATACAATGGTTAGTTGCATAACAATAAGCGGTAATAATATTTTTGCAGGAACCTTTAGTGGAGGAGTTTATTTATCAACTGATAATGGCGACAGCTGGGTTCAAAAGAATAATGGTTTAACGAATAGAAATGTTAATTCTTTAGCTGTTAGCAATAACAATATTTTTGCAGGTACTGATAATGGAGTCTATTTATCCACAAATAACTGCACAAACTGGAATGTTAAAAATAATGGATTAACTGCTATTAATATACTATGTTTCGCTGAAAGCAGTAATCGAATATTTGCTGGATCTTGGGGTAGTGGAGTCTATTTATCAACTGATAATGGTGATAACTGGGTTGCAAAAAATAATGGATTGACTGTAGGAATTGTTCGTGCACTGGCAATAAAGGATAATAATGTTTTTGCAGTAACTTCTAATGTTGATTTATATATGAATCAACTCCCGGGGAGTTTAGGAGGCGTTTATTTAACGACAAATAATGGTGATAGCTGGATTCAGAAGAATAATGGATTACCTTACATGGCTTTTGATACAGATACTATATTTAAAGATGTAATATCTATATTAATAAATGACAATAATATTTTTGTCGGAACAAAAGATGGAATCTATTTATCCATAGATAATGCCAATAGCTGGATAAAAAAGAATAATGGAATTGTTGGTTATAATATGGTAAATTCATTTGCTGCAATCAGCAATTATGTTTTTGCCGGTAAAGAAGTTGAAGGAGTATATTTATCCTCAGATAATGGCGAAAACTGGATTCAAAAGAATATTGGATTACCCT
>JBAYGQ010000026.1:0-11595 GCA_041666585.1 Bacteroidota bacterium | reverse complement strand
ATAATTTATCATTTTGTTCATCAATGATTGCAAAATTCAGATAATAAGATGTGGGAGTAAAAGAAGCATGAGGCAGATTTATAACTGCGTTAATAGTTAAGATATTTTCAGAAGTTTCAATATTATAAACTGACACATATTGTTCAGAATATTGTCCACTTATAGTTACAATTCTTTTGAAAGCAGTATCAATAGACGAAAATTTTCCGCTGAAAAATAATTCCTTTTTTAAACTCCCTGTTTTTACATCCCACAGTCTTACAAAATTGTCCGATGAGACAGTACAAAGAGTTTTTCCGTCAATCGAATATTTAATAAAAATAATCGGTGCGATTTTCAACTTCTGTTGCTGATACCTTGTAGAGTCGTCCCAGCCAGAGTTTTGGGCAAAAGCAATCTTCACACTAAAAATCAAAAATAACAAAATAAACTTTTTCATTAGCACTCCAATAAAAAATGCACACTCCTATATATACAAAGACACATTTTTTGGCAAAAGGTCTCAAATTATTTTGAAAATTTATAAAATAATATTTTCTAAAATTAATAGCAAATAATTTAAACTCTAAAGTAAAGAAAAAAAACGCATTAAAACAAAAAACCTTTCCCCTTATAAAAAAAGAAGAAAGGTTTTACTTTTTTATCTGATGATTATTTATTTTGTAGGAGCAAATATAGCATCATCAAGCTGAACGTTTACAAGCTGGGTTTCTGCCGTTACCGTCATTGAAAACATTGGATTAGTTGATTTCATAACTTTCGGAAACTTCACACCTTCTACTGTTGAATATTCAAGAAATTCCACTGTGCTGGGTATAGGTCCCTGCGGTGTCTCTTCAATCTGTTCTATTTTTGCAGGAAGATAAGTGTTTGCATCAAAGTAATATGTGCTTTCACTTCCGTGAGTTGATGATAGTTTCATCAGAATAAAATTGCCCTGCTTACCGAGTACGGTAGTTGTGAATCCCAACTCTTTAGTTTTCATAAGATTAAACAATGTGGCATCCCAGAGCAGGTCGTCGAATTCTTTTCCTTTTTTTTCTTCGAGCAAATCGTTACTCGAAATCCAGGCTTTCTGACCGTCCACGTATATTTTTTGTTTTTGTATGCTCATATCGAAGAACTGGTATTTTTTGTTGGGTGCTTTGCGAAGCTGAATAATTTTTCCTTTCAGAGTCATACTCCTTAATAAAATCTCGACCTTAGCTGTATCTACACTTGATTGAATTTTAGCTATCGCATCTTTGCCGCCGATAGCTTGAACATATTTTTCAATCAAATCTTCTGATGACATCGAAACGGATTCCATTTTTGCTTTATCACCGGACAAGGGATTCAAGTCCATATCATATTCATAGATTTTTCCGAATTGCTCCAATTTAGACTTTACTTCTTCACTTCCGACTACAAAGATGTATTCATTTTCGGGACTCATATATCTTTTAGCTGCCATCATAATACTTGTTGCGGGCATTTCATGTAGCATTTTAGGATAGTTCTTAAACCGCTCTACGGGTAAACCTATTAAATCGGCAGTTTGAACCAAACTTGCAACAAATTCGGCATCTTCGAAAGACATTAAATATCCACCGATTTTGGAATTTTTTACACGCATAAGTTCCTGCTCGGGGGCAATAGTTCTTGCCAATGAACCTAACTGAGTATTGATTACCGTTATAGCTGAATCAGTTACGGAATTTCTTACATCCGCTCCGCACAAAAACATATTATAAAATTTATTTGATGTCTGGTAGCCGAACGGAGTATATGTATAAGAATAAGTTTCACGCAGAGTGCGGAAAAGCCTTCCAGCGAAACCTGCACCGATTACACTTCCGGCAAGATTGCAGGCATCGAAATCTTTGCTGTTGTAAGGAACTGTGAGATTGCCGACAATGATAGAAGACTGAACCGAAGCAGGTCGAGAAACAAAATACACACCCTGAGGCAGAGGATTTGGTTTCGGAATTTCAATTTTGGGCTTCGCTCCTGATTTCCATTCCTTAAATGCTTTGTCAATCATTTTAACAATTTCTTTTTCATTTACATCGCCTACAATCGCTATAGTTGCATTATTAGGCATAAAGAATTTTTCGTAGAAATCTTCTACATCTCCGTTACTTATGGATTTAATAGTTTCTTCGTTAAAAATCTTTGAGTAAGGGTGTTCGTCACCAAACATCACTTTTTTTGCAAGATTAGCTGCAATAGTTGACGGATTGGATTTCATCTCCTGTATGGCTGACATCATCTTAGGAATAAGTTTGTCAAATTCCTTTCCGGGGAATTTCGGTTTAGTTACTACTTCGGCAAACACCTCAAGTACTACCGGTAAATGCTTGGTCAAACTCTGGAAGGAAACCATAATATAATCATTTTGTGCATTTGCACCGATTGAGGAACCCAGTCCGTCAATTTTTTCGGCAATTTCTTCCGCTGAATATTTTTTTGTACCTTTGGTTAACAAAGAAGCTGTCATGTGAGCCAAACCGGCCTTGTTCCCGTCCATTGATGTACCCGAAGGTAAAAGCATCTGAACAGAAACTACAGGCTGTTCGTGGTCTTCTATAACAAATACTTTTAGTCCGTTCTTTAAATTTACTTCTTTATAATCTGGAAATTTGAATTCAATTGCGGGTAGTGGTTCCGGTTTTTCCGGAATAGGATTCTGAGCATGAGAATTCACAGCTAAAATCAGTACCATGAAGATTGGAAATACTATTTGTTTCATTTTTATTCACCTTATTTTTTGTCGGAATTTTTTTCTAATTTAAAAATAACTAAACTGATTATTTTGCGAAATATTTCTCTTATTTCTCAGTGTATCCTTTAGGAACATAAGTTAAAATGACTCTTTTGTCTGTCAGAAAATATTTCTTCGCCGCTCTGATTACATCATCTTTTGTGACTTTATAAAAATTCTTAATTTCAGTGTTAATCAGATCCGGGTCTCCGTAATAGCTGTAATAAGTCGCCAAAGCCGAAGCCTTAGGCAAAACGTTCTTTTTATCGGCAATAAATTCAGCTTCGCTAATATTTTTTGCTTTTGTGAACTCTTCGTCAGTGATACCTTCATTTATTACATTCTCTATTTCATTGAAAGCAATTTTTTCGACTTCGGATATTTTCTTACCGGGAGCAGAAACGCCGAAAAGAATCACAGCACCTGAGTACTGGAGACTAAGCGGAATTACGGCACTTGCAACGGCTACCTGCTCTTTTTCAACAAGTCTTTTGTTCAGGCGTGAACTTTCGCCGACAGCCAGAATCTTAGTAAACATATTTAATGCATAATAATCGGGGTCGCTTAACTTTGGTCCCCGATATCCTATAAACAATGCGGGAAGCTGTGCTTTGGGGTCTTCTATTAATTCCCGTGTCCCTTTTTCTAAAGGTTTTAATGTGAACTGTGTTTTCTTTGGGTCTTTGCCCTTGGGATACATTCCGAAATACTGCCGAACCCAATGCTTAACACTGTCCACAATTATATCGCCGGAAATTACAAGTGTTGTATTATTCGGCTGATAGTATTCATCATAAAATTCTTTGAAGTCAGAAATTTTTGCATCTGCAATGTCTTTGACAAAACCGATTGTTGCCCAACTGTAAGGAGTACCGGGAAAAAGATTTTCGCATAGTTTCTGTATAAGTGAGCCGTAAGGCTGATTATCAGTCCGCATTTTGAGTTCTTCAGTAACAACACCTCTTTGAGTTTCGACTCCGATTGAGTCAACTTTTAGCGTTCTCAGTCTTTGGGATTCAACCCATAATGCCAATTTGACCTGATTGGAAGGAAGCTGGAAGAAAAACACCGTTTCGTCCCACGATGTATGTGCATTAAGGTTTCCGGCGGCTTCCTGAACATATTTATCTATTGTGGCTCTTGGAATATCGCGGGTAGATTCAAACATCAGATGTTCAAAAAAGTGTGCATAGCCCGTTTTTCCGGGTATTTCGTCACGTGAACCGACTCTATAATGCATTACTGTTGCTACAACCGGAGCGGTTTTATCAACGTTATAAATTATCTGCAATCCGTTCGGAAGTGAATCGCGTATGAATGTAATTTGATTAAACTGGCTTGAAGCCTGAGTAGTCAGAAGCAGTATAAAAGTAAAAGAAAACAAAACTCCGTAAGCGAGTTTTATAATTAAACCTTGTTTCTTAAGCATCGGATATTCTCCTTGTTTTTATATTGTTATGTATTTTTCTAAATAATTTTACAATTGCTAAAGTATAGTTTTATATATACGAATCAACAAAATAATTGTTTTTAAAATTCCTGTTGGATAACAACAGAATATCCGTTTGCAGAGTTTCCGCCGAATATGATTGTAAAATTTTTTCCGAATGGTAGATTTATATCATTAACACGTAGAACTACTTTTTTGGTTGCCGGATTATAAATAGAAAAACTGCATTTGCGCTCAAGCAACACTGTTTCGGGTTCGGAACTGCTTCCATAGGATATATTCTCTGCAATGAAGCAGGTATCGCAGTTCAATCCGATATTAATTAAGGGAATTTCCTTGCAGACATTTATAAATCTGCGTTTGTAATTAATTGCCGAAACATCAAAAGGTGTGTACTGAAATTTAATTAATTCCGTATTTGAGTTTGTTCCGGTAGCTATAATCAGATTTCTGGTTTTTTTGTCTGTTATTATATTGAGTTGTTTATTGTTTATTGTAAGGTCATTTGAACCTTCTGGAAGTATAGTAGCCATTGAACCTGAAAAATACAATTTAGCATTTTGCAGAACAGGCGGTGCAGAGAATGTAATTGTTTCAGCATCAGGAACAAGTTGAACAAATTGGGTAAAAGAGCCTTCTTCAAGAAATTGTAAATCTTTATCAATTTCAGATTCTTCGATAATTGTTAATTGAATATTTCCGAAATCGTCGGGATTGTTCGTAATAACAAAAAGATATTGTTTATCTGCATCAAGATTAATTAGGGTAGAAAACAACAACTGTGTGGGCTGAGAAGCCGTAAAAACAGTAATAGGAGTCAGCCCGGGAGCTAACAGAGCTTCTTTGGAAATATTCCCGTAGTCAACCTGAGTTGCAATTATTTCACCTGAATTGAATCCTACCGCAGAGCTTGTGCTTGTTCTTGCACCAACAGAAACCATCATACTTTGGGCAAGGTATCCGCCGTGAACTACACGTATAAGTGATTGTCCGTTTAACGGCTTGACAAGCTGAACAGGCGGGGCTATTACAGTAAGATTTGCTTTTAAATCGGCTGAATCGAAAACCATTACCGTGAATTTTTTCATTACTTCCAGAGAAGTCGGAGCAAAGCTTTTCAATTCATTATTAATAAAAGTTACGATTGTATCCTGGGAACCCGAACTGCAGGCTCCCGCTGAAATATAAGTGCCTATACGGTTCTGAGGCATATCGCTTACAAGCGGCTCATCGGGTGATTTTGTTACCGAAACTGCCGATTTCGAAAAATTTATTGTTCTTATTTCGGTAACACGTTCCTGAATCAGAGTAGCAGGCTGAATTGCCGCCTGAGTCAAATCCAATTCATTCAGAAGAGAAATTCCTTCGGTTCCGTCTTCTTTCTGAAATATCAATAAAATATACTGCGTTGCGGCTTTCAGGTTCAGTTGGTATAAACCGAAAGTAGGAGGCTGATTGTTTACAATTTTTGTTATTGAAACCGCTATCTTACCTGAGGGAACTTCAATGGGAGGCGAAACCATCCTATATGGGGAACTCGTTGCCAGAGCTTTTCCGTTGGGACATCCCAGATTTACATTGTAGAAACGGGCTGTATCGGGAAAAGCATTTAAAATTTTAATATAAGCGGAATTTGTATTTAGCCCCAAACCCTCCAACGTACTTAGAACAAGAACTTCATCAACAGGTTTTTGCACCGGTTTATTCGGAGCGGAAGGCAGAGCAAAAAAAGTATAATTTGTATTTCTCAGAAAACGGGTTTTTATTGTATCCATGTATTCTGAAACTGATTGCTTTTTTATTCCGATAAGTGCTGAATCTGCAGAGGGCATAAAAGAATCTGAGCATTGTCCGAATGCCACAGACTGAGATTCCACAGCTCCGCCTACGGTACAGGTTCTCTGTTCGTGGTCTTTTGCCAGATTCACAAAGCGTATTTTTACTAACTTGTATTGTGGGGGCGGATTGAGCAGGTCTGGATTTTCACTGGCGCAACCGCCTATCATAATTATGACTGCGGCTAAGTAAAATGCAAATTTTATTTTTGTATTCATTTAGGGATTTTTGTAATTAAACAAATATTCAATTGTATAGAATGTTTTAATAAGAAAAAAATTGTAAACAGAAGGATAGATTTTTTATTATTACGAATAGAATAATTCGGTATTTTTGTAGTCTTTATTAATTACGGAATTATTTTTAATTATAAACTCTTACTAAAACAATGGAAGAAAAGCTTCGTGCAATTTTAGATAAATACGAGTCGCTGGCTAAACTGCTCAACGACCCGAATGTAGTCAATAACCAGAAAGAGTTCAAACGCGTTTCCCGTGAATATAAGCATCTGACACCGATTGTTGACGTTGCTAAAAAATATTTGAAAATCTGCGATGATTTGGAATCGAACAAAGAACTGCTTGGAACTGCCGATATAGACCCCGAACTAAAGGATATGGCATATATTGAAAACAGTGAACTTCAGTCTGAAAAAGAACGTTTTGACGATGAAATGCGTATCCTGCTAATTCCGAGAGACCCTAATGATTTGAAAAACTGTATCATCGAAATCCGTGCCGGTACCGGCGGAGACGAAGCGGGACTTTTTGCGGGCGATTTATTCAGAATGTATCAGCGATATGCAGAGCGTAAGAACTTTGAACTCGAATTAATAGAATTTAATGAGAGTGAGCGCGGCGGCTTTAAGGAAGTTATTTTCTCGCTTGCGGGTGACGAAGTTTTCGGTGCAATGAAGTTCGAAAGCGGTGTGCACAGAGTTCAGCGCGTTCCCGAAACTGAAGCAAGCGGCAGACTGCATACATCGGCGGCTACCGTTGCGGTACTTCCCGAAGCGGAAGACGTTGATATTGAAATTAACGAAGGTGATTTGCGTATAGATATTTTCCGTTCGGGAGGCAAGGGCGGACAGAACGTCAACAAGGTAGAAACCGCCGTCAGGCTTGTGCACATCCCCACAGGTATAGTCGTTAAATGCCAGGAAGAACGATCTCAGTTGAAAAACAAAGACAAAGCTATGAAAGTTCTGCGTTCGCGTTTATATGAGTTAGAACTGAAAAGACAGCAGGACGAAATATCTTCCACACGTAAATCAATGGTTCGCACAGGCGACCGCTCCGAAAAAATCCGTACATACAACTGGCCCCAGAACCGCGTTACAGACCACCGTCTGGAAGGCGACGCAAAAAATTATTCACTGCGCGAAATTGTTGACGGATACATTGACCTGCTAATCGAAAATCTGAAACTTGCAGAAAGAGCGGAAATCCTGAAGCAGGGGCTAAGTTAGTCTTTCAAATGTCATTCCCGCGAAAGCGGGAATCCACGTCTTTTTCAAAAATTAACAATTAAAAATTAACAATTAAAAATGGAAGAACTTAAAATCTTGTTCCCAAGCTCCTGCTTGGGAACACTCTTGAAATACTCGTTCCCACCGCTCTGCGTGGGAATGCAGTCCGAAAGCTCTGCGTTCCTAATAAATGTTTTCTGAACAGACGAGGACGTCCGTTCTACTTTAATTTTAGAAGATGCTGAAATAAATTCAGCATGACAATCATCAATAATTATGCATATTAAAAATAATTGTACATCCCTCTATATACAAAGACACAAAAAAAGGCAAAAGGTCTCAAAAAATTTTGAAATAATTAAAAATAGAGGAATTTAAAAACTTGTCCTAAAACTCCTGTTTGAGAATATTTTTTTTTCAATCTGCGAAATCCTAAAATCAGTTTAATCCGTGATTCAAACATTCCTCTTTTTCGGAATTATTTTAAGCTTTTAAAGAAAAAGTTTTTTATTCAAAATTCCTTTTATTAAATTGTAAGTTTGATATTTACATTGAAACAACTACTAACATTAATAAAAGAGGGTACAATGAAAATATTTTTTATCTGTTTGCTGATGATTCCGATTTTAGCCGGAAGTCTGATTTCGCAAGATGAAAGTTTTGTCCGCAATGCTTATAATGCAATGCAGTCCAAAGATTATTCAAAAGCTGTTGAATTTTATTCAAAAGCCGCAGAAAAACAGGATAACTTTGCACCTACTTTCTATGGACGGGGCTTGGCTTATCACTATCTCGGCAAAATGAACGAATCGCTTGCCGATTTTTCAAAAGCTGTTCAGATTAAACCCGACTACCATCAGGCTTTCTTCGGCAGAGGTGTAACAAACTACAAACTCGGTAATATTGATAAAGCAAGAGAAGATTTTAAAGCCGCTATTAATCTGGAATCCAAGAATTCAAGCTATTACTATGCTCTCGGCAATGTATCGTACCTGACACTAAAATACGACGATGCACTTGTTAATTATTCAAAATCTATTGAGCTCGACCCCAATAACGGTGTAGCTTTCTACGGCAGAGCCATAACAAATAAAATGACCGGTCGGCTCGATGCGGCACTAAAAGATTTTGATACTTATCTGAACTTAAACGGAAATAATGACGGTTTGAAAAGTGAAGTAAACCGGATGATAAACGAGATACACAGCGCAAAAAACAGAAAATAAGATTTAAGTTCTTTTTTTTTATTTTCAATAATTAATTTTCAAAAGATGTATTATGTATAAATTTACAATAATATTTTTATGCCTTATTTCAGTGATTTCTCCTTGCATGTTAGAGGCACAGGACATTTTAGGCGGCAAGCTGAGCGGTAATTTCCAGTTGGATGCTCAGTATTATCAGAAGGACACTTTAATAGGTGCCGGGGATGTAAGCGAGAAAATGCTTTCCAACGGTTTCCTTAATATTAATTATACAGCAGGTAATTTCTCTGCAGGTCTTCGTTATGAAGAATATCTCAATCCCCTGCTCGGCATTGATACACGGTACAGAGGAACAGGTATCGGATACAGATTCGCTTCGTTTAATTCCGAAATTATCGAAGTAACAGTCGGAAACTTTTATGAGCAATTCGGAAGCGGTATGATTTTCCGTGCTTACGAAGACCGCGCCCTCGGTTTCGACAATTCTGTTGACGGATTGAGATTCAAGCTCCATCCTATAAAAGGAGTGGATATTACAGGATTAATCGGCAACCAGAGGAACTTCTGGGATAAGGGTAAGGGAATTGTCCGCGGCGGCAGTATGACACTTAATTTAAATAGTTTGATTGAAGATTTTTTTCCGAATGATTATCAGTTTTTGCTCGAAGGAAGCATAATGAGCCGATATCAGGCTGATAATCAATCTACATTTTATTTTCCGGAAAATGTTTTTGCTGAAAGTGCAAGGCTGAATATCTCAGGTTCCGAGTTCTCGTTTGAAACTGAATATGCCGAGAAAAACAACGACCCTTCGGCTCCCAATAAATATAATTTTAATAAGGGAAGAGGACTGCTTGCCAATTTATCTTACTTTCCCGAAGGTCTCGGTATTACTCTGAATTTCCATACTATTGACAATATGGATTTCCGCAGTGACCGCGATGCAGTCGGCAACATACTGAATCTGAATTTCATTCCTCCGCTGACCAAACAGCATATTTTCAGGCTTGCTACTCTTTATCCCTATGCTACTCATTTGGTCGGTGAAATCGGTATTCAGGCTGAGGTTATTTATACAATGCCGAAAGAATGGTTCGGAGATAAATACGGAGCGAACATAAGTGCAAATTTTTCTCAAGTGAATTCTATTAATAAAACAACTAAAGAAAAAGATCCTGTTTCGGGACAGATTTATACTTATAATTCCGAAATGTTTAATTTCGGCGATGTTTTGTATTTCAGGGATATGAATGTTGAATTCACAAAAAAATGGTCTCCCGAATTTAAATCAATTTTATCTTATATCAATCTTACTTATAACAAGGACGTACTCGAAAACGAAGGTTCCGGCAAATACGGAATGGTCAAAGCATCTATTGTTGCAGGCGAGTTTACGTACCAGATAAACAGAAAGAATGCTATTCGTGCTGAACTACAGCATATCTGGTCAAAGCAGGATTCAGTGCTTCATGTGCCTAACACATCTAACGGTAACTGGGCTTTCTTTTTGCTTGAATACACTATTGCTCCTAATTGGTTTATCTCAGCATTCGATGAATACAATTACGGTAATGAATATGATGATTATAAAATACATTATCTGAGTGCTTCGGCTACATATATTCACGGTACAACACGCATTGCATTCGGTTACGGAAGGCAACGCGGCGGTATTTTATGTGTAGGGGGTGTATGCAGACCTGTACCTGCATCTAACGGATTTTTACTTACGATTTCTTCATCATTCTAACGGTAGCAAAATGAAAAATTATATAAAATCGATATTACTTATTTCTGCTGTACTCGGACTTTTTCTAACTGCATGCGATAATATAGAAGCACCGTATAAAAAGCCTTCTGACAACCAGATTGATACAACAAAAAGCAATGCACGTAAAATTTTCCTCGAAGAGTTCACAGGGCACAGATGCGGAAACTGTCCTGAAGCGGCGGAATTAGCTCACGAATTTAAAGCGAAATATCCTAATCTTGTCGTCCTTGCGGCTTATCACACAAGCTCTCTGGCTAATCCCGTCGGAAAAGTTTATTCCTATGATTTCCGCACTCCGGAAGGTAATGCGATAGAACAGATAGTAGGCGAAGCGGCGCATCCGGCAGGTATGATAAACAGAGTTAAGTTCGAAGGACAGCTTGTACTCGGTAAACCTAAATGGCAAGCTGCTCTTGAGTCGCAGTTAAATAAAACAGCAATTATGACTCTTAAACTAAACGCCTATATTAATGTTTATACAAATGAACTTGAAATCGAAGTTGATGTAAATTATCTGTCAGCAGGAACCGCGAATCATTATCTGGCTGTTTATATCGTTGAGGATAGCATTGTGAAGCCACAGACCGATTACCGTATTCAGCCGCCAGCTTCACCGGATGTTCTCGACTATGTGCATAACAATGTTCTCCGTACCGCAGTAAACGGTATCCACGGAGACCAACTAAGCACAGGAATAATACCTGCAAATTCAGTTTTCAATAAGAAATATAATTATTCTATTCCTGCGGGTAAAGACTGGCGTATTCATCAGCTACGAATTATTGCTTTTGTTCACGATAAAGATGCATCCAACGAAATTCTTCAGGTAGAAGAAACAAACAAGCTAATATTTATGTATTGATATAAAACAACTCATCCGATAACTTATTTGTCATCGGATGAGTTGAAAATAAACAGATTATTTTAGTCCTCAATAAAAAATGCATTTTCTACGGGTTTGTGCTTATCAATTTCGGACATCATTTTCTTCACATCGTCAGGTGCTTTCAAGACATCCAATAATTTTAGAGTTATATCAACCAATTCAACATCAGAAGAGGAATAATTGACTTCCCATTTAGAAAGTATCAATGAGAGTTTTTCCTTTTTTCCGAGTTCTTT
>JBAYGQ010000025.1:0-11849 GCA_041666585.1 Bacteroidota bacterium | reverse complement strand
ATTTAATTGGTTTAGTATCTATTTCAAAAATATCAGTTTCAGGTTCGCAGGCACAAAAATACAATATATCCTCAAATAGGAATTCAAAGCGTGTAATTGTTACCATAACTCCATCAACAGACATTAAATTTCTACGGACATTAAGTAATTTTGTAACACCGCTTTCTCTTAATAACCCTTTAATATGAGAGAAAGATTTGTTACCACGATATGTTAGATTTTTTATATCTTTCATATTAAAATTTAATTCCTAATTCTTTATCAATGCGTTTCATTGTATTAAGAGTGTACTGAGAATTATTATCAATTGCGA
Organism: Bacteroidota bacterium; assembly: GCA_041666585.1. Classification (GTDB taxonomy): domain Bacteria; phylum Bacteroidota; class Ignavibacteria; order Kapaibacteriales; family UBA2268; genus JBAYGQ01. The sequence continues at coordinate 11,536 of JBAYGQ010000025.1, read as the reverse complement.
CTTTGGACTCAATCCATTCGAGGATTTTATTAGCGTAATAACTTGTGGTTAAATCGTTAAGATAGTCATTTAGTAAACTATAAGCGTTTCGTGAAGTACCATCAACCATAACTTCTAATCTGTCCCATTCTTCTGCATTTGACTGGTTGCTACCACGATTGGTACCAGCTGACATATCCCAATCTTTTGCAATAATGGCGACTTTATTACTTTTTATTTCTACAGTAATTACACCGCCCCTTGAGAGTTCACCGAGTTTCCAAGTTTTTGTAACCATTGTGTTTCTTTCTATAAATTTGATATTGGAAGATACTAATCTCGGATGATAAAGTCAACCATAATATAATTTCTTTCATAACCATCAAAATCATTTGTATAACCATTCCAACTATACATTCTTTTTGGAACTTCAACTGATTTACCACCAGTAATATGCTTGTTAGTGTTCAGTATTTTACGAATTCCGTTTGATGTTGGTCGTAAATTAAATGTAGTATAATCATTATCAGGCCAGTATCTACAGAATCTTCCGCCGCCACCTTGATGTACTTCAAGTATTGCTACCACTTGAAAGTCAACAATGCCTGAATGCTCGTGGTAATCATCAACATAAGCACTTTTAACATTAGGAAGTTTTGTTATCTCAAATGCTATTTGGTTTGCAATTTCACGTGTTGAATTATCCATTATTTTCCCCAACTATATTGAATTAAAAACTTACAAGGTTTGTTTCTTACTATCCAAGGTTCATAAATATCTTTGTTGTTTAACCAATCAAGTGCTTCTTTGATTGCGTTAGCTTTATTACCTTTGACATCAGGATAAACTCTGGTATAAGAAGTTCTACTACCGTAATAGTCTCTTACAAAATCTGTATAAACGATAAATTTTTTATTTCTTCCACCACCGTAAGTATGAATTTCCAACTCAGATTTTTTATATCGCTTTTTCATTTTACCAACCCATTACTTTCTTTATTTTTTCAGCGGGACTTTCTCTATATCCAACATTTTTTCTTTTTGATAGTTTGCATTCTCTAACTCCCCACATTGTGCCATCAACGCTTATTCTGTATTCATCGCCGTTTATTGCTTTTACTTTACCACCAATTACTTTGCCTTCAATTACTGAATACCAGTAAAGAGTATCGCCTATCTTGTATTTTGATTTTTTCATTGTATTTCTCTGTTTAATTGATATGTAAATATAGTGTTTTCTGGAACAAATGTCAAGCGTAATATAGCACAAAAAACCCGGCGTTGCGCCGGACTTCTTGCTTATTTAGAAGATGATTTTAGTGAATTAAGGCATCGTTGTTGGCTTTCTTTATTATTTTCGTTTTGCCACCATCGTTTTTTAGCTTCAGTTAATCTCTTTTTATGTTCTTCGGAGAAAACTTTCTTTTTACCAGAATTACTCATTTTTTGTTTTGTTTCAATAGAATGTTTTTTACCAGTATGAGAAATGCTTAAATTTTTTCTGTGTTTTTTATTATGCGGTTTTATAGAATACCCTTTTGTTTTAACACCTATACCACCAAGCTGACAATTTAGCCCCTTATTTACACTATCAAAGTATTTAATCCAAGATTGTTCCGATGTATCAGCGATTTCTTCATTGGCATATTCAAGCAATTCTTTTTTCATATTATCCCATCCATATTTTTGTATAGAGTAATATAATTTTGGTTGCTTAATACAGGCTCCTCTTTTGTATGCATAAAATCTATGCTTTATATCCTTTGTTTGTCCAATGTATATCTTGCCACTTGGCGTTGTTAATTTGTAAATAACTACCATGTTTATCCTTTGTATATGGATAAATATGGAAAAAATAGTAATTAATCCAAAAACCCCGCTGTTGCGGGGTTTAAGGAATCAAATTAAGAGAAAGGTGAGTATTGAGGTAGGAAAATCTTATGTGTCTAATAACTCAATATCACCATCTACATTTGGAAAATCTATTTCTCCTTGATTGTAATCTTTATCAAAATTAAATTCTTTTTGGTTATCATTAGTATTATGATTATTTTCATCACTAAAGAATGCGTTACGTTCTAATTCATTAACATAATCATCAAGGGTTCCATCATCTTCAAAATGTGCTACAACTTTTATATCAACTTCATAACTTTCAATATCCATTTCATCAATGTCAGGTTCTAAACCGGTGTTATTACTATATGATTCAAGTGCCATATATCGTAAAGTGTCAAAAAACATTTCACGAGTTTCATCGGATAAATGGGACATTACTTCATCATTGATTGTTAAAATTACTTTTGCCATTGTTGAACCTTTCTTAAATTTGATATGATAATTTACAGAATTAATTTATCAATGTCAAATATATTTATCGCCAAATAATTCTTTTAATAAACTCGCATCACCATCCGCTGAAAAAACATAACACTTTGTAACATCGCCGTACCATTTGTATGACCAGATAAAACCTTTTCGTTTCGTCTTTTTATCTTGAAAGCCCCACGATGCTTTAACTTTATCTGGATCATCTATATCTGTTACATTTGGCTTACCAACAATTGCTACAACTTCATCATAAGTTGCATTGATTGTGCCAGTACGACTATTTCCGGTTTCTCTAATTTGTATCAAGTTCATTTTTAATCCTCTACGGTAAATTTAACATATAAATAACTGTCTTTTGCCGAACCCGATTTTGCGCCGCCGACAAAATGATGAAAATGATTTCCAAATTCAACTAATTTTGAGTTTGGCACTAATGCTAAAACTTTATCAGCAAATTCACTGCCATCTTTTGCAATGCCCCAATAGTATGATTTCTTTGCTGTAAAAATTCCGTTCTTTTGCGAAATTACATTTGCTGTTGAATGTAATAAATTTCTAAGTTCTGTTACTTTCATTTTAATCTTTTATTTTTGATAATTACTTTAATCATTAATTATTAATAATTTGATGCCGTCTTTTGATTCATAATTCCAACCCATTGCTTCTCCATCATGTATATCGGCATTAACAAATTTGAATTGTCTTGAACCACCAGTATCATAATTTGATAATTCAATTATGGGTTCAACTGGTCTAAGTCTTGTACCATTCCAGTATTGTGCTGGTAAGTTCAATGTTGAAGATTCTGCGATAAATATATTATCATCTTTATGATAACTAAATAAACCTACTCCGAATTGTAACATTTTGACCTCTTAAATTTGATACTCTAATATATAGATAATTGAAACAAATGTCAAATTAATTTTGACATTTTTTATAGTTTATCTTCTTCAATTCCTTTTTGTTCTTGTTCTTGGGCGTAGTCAAATTCTAAGTCTTTTATCAATTCTTGTATCTTAGGGTCAAAGACTATTTCCATACCAGATTCTTCTGCCATCATTTCAAACCCACCACAAAAACCTTCAATCAAATCCAAATCTTCTTCATAATTTTCAGTGCCAAGTAAAACATCATCAAGTAAAAATTCTTTATTTAGTAATTCAAGATATGCTCCAATTGATTGGTATTGAGTGTCATCTTCTCTATCATCAATTATTCTAACATTAATATGTGCCATTTTTAATTTCTCCTTATTGAAAAATAAAAACGAGCCCTCTCCCAATGGGCTCGTTTTACTAACTATCTAATTTTTAACATTTGTGAATTTTCTTGCTTCATACAATCAAGTAATTGTTTCCAGTATTTCTTCATTTTCTTTCTTGCGATATTCATTTGTTTCTCTGTAAGTCTACCATACTTCTTATATGCTTCTGTAAATGAACTCATAATCTCACCATCAACACCAGTGAAGCCCACTGAATTCCAATCTTCTGTATTTTGATTTATTTGTTCTGTTCTTGTTTGTCTGTCATAGATACGTAACATTGCTCTATAAACTGCTTCGTTGTTAGTGTCAAGCAATTTCTGAATTCTTTCTTTATTCCAGATAGTTCCTTTGGCATCTAAAGCTTCTGTTTTGTTGAGTTTTGTCTTGATTTTCATAATGTTTCTCTTAAATTTGATATGTAAATATAAAAGAAATCGGAACAAATGTCAAGCGTAATTATATGAAAAATTCATTCAGTAGTGTTTGTTCTTCTTTAGGAAATGTATGTTCATCAACATCAAATCTATCTACTTGTTTTACCGTGTAATTAATGCCTAATTTTTGCAGTATCGTTTGTGGAGAAATATTATGATTTTCATATACTAATTCTCCATCAATATACAAAGCTTTCCAATCTTCAACTTCATAAATAGTTACTTTGGGATTGTTCATCTTAATAATTCCAATTCTTCTTCTAATTTTGCAATAGTTTTTTCAAGTAAATGTGCTTCGCTGAGAATTGCATCTCCTTCTGGGTCATCTTGTATTTCTAATCTGTCGTATTCTTCCATTAAAATTTCATGTTCATCATTTAATTGATTGAGTTGTATTATTAAATCTTTTATTCTATCTTCATTTTCATTTTTCATTTTATTCCTTATTGTTGTTAAGTAATTCTATTGGTGTCCTAACTTCAATCTCAAACGTGTCTTTATTTACTAATTCATTTAAATGTAAATCAATAAATAATTTTTCAGTCAGAGATAAAATATGATTTTTTAAGACTTGCATATTTTGTTTCTTTGTCAATTTGAAGTAATTATTAACAGTCTGCTGGCCGTGAAAATAACTCCAACTTTTTTCCTCAACAAATGTTAAATTATTTGCTAATGAGTATTCGCTATGCTCATTTAACCTAAATGTAACAGTACCTGATTGAATGGAAAGAGAAAGTCGTGTTTTAGTGTGAAAAGAAATATCAAAATAAATTTTGTTTTCTTTAATGATATTTGTCTTTAACTCTGGTATTCCACCGAATAAAGTGAAACTTCTTACTTCTGGTATTTTAACAAATTTTATGTTCATTTTTATCTCTTTAGTAATGTATAATCAATAAAAATTTCTTTGCCGTTTTTAACGTTTGCGATAAAACCAGGTGAACAACCACAAGTGCAACCTGCTTTTTGACTAAATACAATTTTTAAATCGTTGTATCCGAATTTTTCTAATGTTTGTAAAGCAATTTTTCTCCACAAATCACGTGGTCTTTGTCTGCGATTATTGAAATTTTCCCATACTGTTTCTTTCGCTGGAAATAAATATATTCTTAATTTTCTTCCAGGTTCACAATAATCTTCTCTCGCAGATAATTTTACCTTTTTAGAATCTATTGAGATTTTGAAATTGGTTCCATTTTTCATTGTAACTCTTTCTTAAATTTAATATTCTAATTTACTAATATTAATATTGAATGTCAAGTTATAGATATTCTTCTATTACTGATATTACTTCTTCCCATGAAAGGTCAAGTTCTGTTCTACCACCATTGGCACGTTCCAAATCATCATCACTACAAACATCAACAAAAAAATTGACACAATTCGTACCGACTTTTTCAACTTCTATTTTAAGAACAGATACCTCATCAAATTGTGCTTTAACAGGATTAAGTATATCAAATCCAAACGTTTCTAATGTCTGTATTTCGTTTTCTTTAAATTTCATTTTACTTTACCTTTTTATTAATTGGTTTTTTATTAGAACCTTTACATTCGCCCGTATCAAAATTTCCATGCGTAAATAATTTGCCGTTATCAAGAAACATCATTTTATGACAAACTGGACATTTTCCTTGTTTAGCAGTAGATTTAAGTATCATTTTCATTTTATTCTCTTTTATTTGTTATTCTAAATTAATAAAAAAAAAGCTGAATGTCAAGCGTAACATTCAGCCTTTAAACTTTGCCAGTCAACGGACATTTTTTATGACTTGTCCAAGTCCCGGGATTTATGACTGGCACAAATTACTTGGCAAGTTTTGTTAAAACTTCTTCGCCAAACTTGAACTTTTTACCAGTTCTAACATCTTGTCCTACAACAGGATATTTTGGGCGACTTGGCATTAAACCTACAAACTTGTATGACTTGCCAGCGTAAGTAAACATTTTATTTAAATCAGTTTCTTTAACGTTGTACATATCACCGTATGTTTTTACATTCTTGATTGCTTGTATCTCTTTTACAGACATACCCGAAGCATTCCCTGATTGAATGACTGCTTGAAGTTTAGTGTGAAATTCCTCACCACTGAAACTGATAGCACCAAGACTTAAAGCGATTTGATGTTTCTTGGCAACACTTGCCAATGCATTGTCAATTTCTTGTCTAAGTACTTTTAAGTTTGTTCGATCAAATTGTTTAATCATAATGAACCTTTCTTTAAATGTTTTCACCAACAAATGTTAATACTGCCACTCTTTGTTTTGCAGTAGGAACAACCAATTCACCTTTTTTGTTATATTTTATAACAACATTTTCTGTTTCTCCAGTTTCTAAATCCTGTATAATAGAGACTTTGTAAAGATTTCTATTGTATTCAACATCATAAACCTGTTCTTCATATTTTAAATTTATTGTATTCATAACTTTCTCATTTATTTTTGATACTCTAATTTACTACTTTTCGGAACAAATGTCAAACGTAATTAAACTCTTTTTACTAAAAAATATGTTACTGAGTAAGTATAACCAGCTTTAGTTTTAAAACCAACACCAGTTGAATATGAATATGCTAATTTAGGAAATTTTGATGCTGTTTTCATAACTTTATCAAACATATTGATATTTCTTTTTTCTCGATAGAATACCCTAAGGCATAATTCTTTTTGATTGCCAATGGTTTCAACATTGGTAACATGTCTGCCAAGTTTCTTAAATTCTTTGATTGCTGTTTCTGCGTATGATTGCTTTGTCATTTTATAAGTCCTCTGCAACTTCTATTTACAATATGTGACCAAGCAATTGCAACATCTTCACTATCTATATTAAGACCTGCCTTTTTGCAGATGTTTGTAAATATCGTTGATTTCTTTTTTGCTGAGGATTCTCTTAGATAAGGCAATTGTCGTGGAGATATAACTTCAAGTAAGGTTTCAATAACTCCTTCTTGTGTTTTGTCTGCTATTATGTAACTCATTTTTATTCTTTCTGTTTAATTTTTGTCAAAATCTCTTGTAAATAGTTCATCATCGTTCCAGCTATTATTTAATTTCGATTCATATGATTCTTCAAAATCTGCTTCGAGTTTTTTTTCTCTACTTTCTGCTGTTAAAGCACACTCTCTAATATATTTATTGCCAACTTCAATTAAAAAATGTAATTCAATTGCTCTATTAAGTTTGAATTGATTTAAATATTGTACATCACGAACTTGAATTTCATGTTCTAATTCTTTTTTTTCATTTTTAAATTCTTCAAGCTTATCATCAACATCATAAACTTCTTTAAATGAAACAAAATATTCGGGCAACCCAAATTCTTCATTCCAATAAGTAAGGGCATCTAAATCTGAATTTATTATTTCATTTTCTGTTTTTGTCATGATATTCTCTTTAATTGATGTTCTAATATAAGTATAGGAAAATTAAATGTCAAGTCGTTTTTTTTGTTAGATATAATACATATCTTTTAAAGATTTCGCCTCTTTTGCCATTATATATGTGACCAACTCTGTTACGACCGTAAGTGGTGATAATTAAGTTTGGATTTAATTGTTTGAAGCGTCTACGCCATTGTGTGCCTGTGGGAGTATTAAGTACTGAAACAAACCAGCCAGCTTTCGAATCTGCTGACCAACGACCTCTACGTGTACCTGTGTTAAATTGTATAAGTGTATCGTGTATCATTTTGCAACTTTCTAAATTCGATATTCAAAAATACTAAAACTAAAAACAATTGTCAAGCGTAACTATAGTGACAAAGAAGATGTTGGTTTTCCTGTCAATTCTAATTCACGTTTTGAAATTGGTAATGTATCGCCAATTACATGTTGATTATTGTCTGATGAAATCACTTGAACTTCATACATATTATCATCAAGTGAAATGACTTTGGCAATAATAGTATGATTAATTCTTTTAATTCGAAAAACTTTATTGAGATTTTTATCAGGCATTTTGATTCTCCTTTTAGATTGTATAGGTATGAGTTGTGTGAGTGCGTTGGCGAGTTTATTGAAAGATTTTGGATCTTGACAAGATGTTTTAACAAGATTTATTAAGTCGTTTATTGAAGTATCGGCTTTGTTAGCCATTGTTTCTCCTTAATTTTATTTTTCTTCTACTATAAGTATACAAAACTTTCCTATTAATGTCAAGTGTAGTATACTTACTATAATGTATTTTTTAACAAGAAAATTACGCCTAACGCTTGACAATATAAAGATTTAGACGTATATTAGAGTATTAAAAATAATTAAAGAAAGTGTTAAAATGAATAAAGAACTAAAGATAATTGAGCACGAAGAAAGGAAAAAAATAAGATGAAAAAATTATGGGACGATTCTAAAGATAATCAGGAAATTCCTGGTGAAGCTGGCACTTGTCCTTGTTGTGGTGGTACGAGTTTACAGTATGAAGGTCCTGATCCAGTTGATGATTCAATTATGTATAGTGTTCATTGTGATTGTGGTTATTACTTCAAAGAGTATTATACTTTAACATTTGATGGACTTTGGGGTCCTCCGTTGATTAAGAAAAATAAGAAATAATATATTGCCGGCTTTTAGCCGGCATTTTTATGCTATACTCCGCTTGACATTTGTTCCGAAAATAGGTATATTTACTTATCAAATTAATAGAAAGGTACAGAAATGAACGAGAAAAGATTGTTAAGTGATATAGCCTTTGAAATCAAAAAAGACTGGAAAAATGTCTACTTCGGTGCTGTACCTTACTTAAACGCTATGAGTACTTTGAATTCCATTAATGATATGTATGGACAAGATAGTGGCTATTCAATCGTCGCCTACTTCTTAGGTAATGCTCAAACCTGGCGTGGTGAAACTGCTAAACGTATTAAGATTGAATTGAATAAAATGTTGAAATTAAGATAATTTACCTTAAAAAGCCATTGATTTAAATGGCTTTATTTTTTTAATTACGCTTGACATTCACTCCAAATTTTATTATATTTGTGGTGTAAGGAAAAGGGATTGTAATCCGACCCTGCGGTACCTTTTGTTAGTGGCAATTATTGTTAAATGTTAAAATAAAAGTTAAAATAAATTTGTGGGATCGCTTGCCATTTAAGTATACTTTGTGTATTTTAGTATATTAGAAACGGGACAATAACGCCGAGCGATAATCCAGACCTGCGGTATATTGCAAAGTCTTATTAAGACTAAGTATAAGTACAGATTCGTGATTCACGAATTGCGAATCAATTTGCTTGTTTGTTTATTTAATTATTTGTAGGTATTACGTTTGAAGTCCCATTTCAATCCTAACCAAAAATGAACTTCGTATAACATTCCTTTTGATGCTAATATAAAAGAATTGTAAGAATACCATTCCTTTAAAAATTTTCGTATCTTCTTTCTTTCCCACCAATTATATGGTATTACTGTTTGTGAATGATTTGGATGATCATAGTTTTCAACAACTATAGCATTTTTATATACTGATACGTTTATTAACATATTATTACTCCGTATATACATACATGACATGGATATAAAATATATTTTTCTATAGTTTCTGGAAAGTCCACATGCAAAAACGCAAAAACGCAATCCTCCATATTTTGACTTGCGTTTCCTGAAATGTTATTTATAGTGTTTTTTGCCATACTTGTTATAGTAATTTTCCATCCTTATGCTGTATTTGTATATCTATATTTTGGGTTATTATATCAAACTCATTATCCGAATGCCATTTAAATATGAAATCTCTGATTTCATCTCGGTTACCAATTGGAAATGATATATATCGTTTTTTATCAGGATAAGTTTCTTTCTTAATAATTAATCCATCATCATATATTACAATTGAAACTATCATATATTTATATTTTTAAATATATTTATATTTTTAATATGTAGTTTTAATAATCTATATACATCATTAAAATATATCATATCACTTGCTGTTATAGCATCAATGTTGGTGTGAACCAATCCATATATCATACTACATGCTGTTGAATATGGTTCTGGTAATGTTGTTATATCCTCACGAGTCGTTGGTTTGAAATATACTAACTGCCCTTTAGTATTAAAATATATAATCTCTTTGTATGATTTGTTATATGTTTGTAATATGTTGTTATTTAAATATACCGCACGTTCAAGATATAATATGTTTATATTTTCTGCTATACCTATTCGTTCAATTGGTTCATATGGCCTATATGATGATTGATGACTATTTATATATGACATGTAATGCCTAATCTAAATATCTTAAAATTTTTCATTGATACTGTTGTCCAATCCTATTTTAACTAATGCCCTGTTTAATTGTAATAGTTTTGCTTCCTCTGCTTTGCCTTGTACCACTAATACATCTATAGCTAAATCGTAACCGTGTAATATAGAAGTATTACTTAACTCTATGATGGCTCGCTTTTGCTCAATGTCCTCAGATGTACCAGCAGATTGTGATGGTGAAGCTGATGCTTTGGGTATTTCACCAATGTTTGAATCTAAATTTTCTGACATTGCTTGCTCCTTTATATTACTTTATATTATGTAAATCTAATAATACAGTTGTTGGTATGCCCGTTGAACCTGGTTCGATATTTGAATTTAATATATGAAAATCATGTATATCTCTAATAGGTAAATGTAAATTGACTGCGATGTGTTTTATATATTCTATAATATCCTTTTCATATTTCATACGCCAAAATATAGACCCGAATTTGAATACAAAATATTCGCAGAACCATCCGCTATTACCAAGTGAGTTTGTGTAGTGGGCCATAACTGTTACTTTTATTTCATGTTTGTATAATGCGATGTCTATATGCCCGCTTGTTACCATATGCTTTTCTTTGTTTTGTTAAATATAATGATAAATTGTACCAATGTCAAGCTACTCAAGTTAATTCTTTTTTGCGTTCCAATGGGTCCTCCGATTTCCTCCGTTGCGGGAGAAGCAAGCAAAGACGAGGATAGTCAATAGTATGTTCTTTTTCATCGGTATACTCCATTCATCTTTATTTTTAACTTTTTCATTAACTTTTATACTTGTTTTTTTCACACTCGTATTACCATATAAAAATAGAAACAATGGTCAGTTTCTTTTAACTTTTATTGTCATTGATTTCAGTTATTACAAAATCACTCCAATGTCCCCAAAAGTTATCTTTATAAGTTACGGTAAAATATTGGCGTATTTCTTCAATACAAGGTTCATTTGTTGCAGTTCTTAATATCCATTGTTTTGTTATATCATCATAAATTAAACAATACCAGCCAGAGTCCAATGGTAATCCATTATGGTAAGAATATTTAAAATCTTTTGGGAATTTAGATATTATAAAATTTTTCGATAGTTTTTTCTTCACAGCAAATATCTTTCTTTACTAACTTTTATTTTTATTTTTCATATAACTTAGTCCAGATAGATAGTACTATATTTGAAGTATCAACTGTAATATAGTATTTTCTTCCATGTCCTATATATTTCGAACTAACATAATAATAATATGTAATAAAATCTTTGTTAGCTTTTTT
>JBAYGQ010000024.1:0-12347 GCA_041666585.1 Bacteroidota bacterium | reverse complement strand
ATTTGTGTTTTTTTCTCAGCAAACTTACTCACAGACTTCTTCAATTAATTCAGACGTTCTGAGATTCAGAGCCGGAGTATTTGCTGATTTCGGATTGAATCAATACTCTACAAATTTCAGAAAACTACCCGGAATTCCAAATTGTTGTCTGAATTTCAGGGGTGGCTTTGGAACAGGTTTTTCAACAGGCTTGTTAGCTGAAGTCCCTTTTTCCGAAAAGTTTCTATTCACTGTTCGCGGCGGATACTCATCTCTCAACGGTCTACTTAAAGAGCATGATTATACAAAAGTTTTAGTAAATGATATACTGAGAGACGGTGAGTTTGAGCATACTATTGATGCAAAAATTTCTGAAATAAATTTAGACCTGCTTATCGGCTCACGAATCTGGAATAATTTGTTTCTGTATGCAGGTTATCATACAGGTTTGTTGATGCAGAAAGAATTCGAGCAGAAAGAAACAATCACTAAACCCACAGATGCCGGCGTTTTCGACGATACACATACACGTACACGAAACGACACAAGCGGTACAATTCCCGATTATAACCCACTTAATCATTATCTCAAAATCGGATTGAGTTACGAGTTGCCGATGAATCAGGATAAAACCCTTATAGCCGCTCTAGAATCATTTTATACTTACGGTTTAACTGATGTAGTGAAAGGTTTGTTCTGGAGAATCAATGTTTTCAATATAGGAATTGCACTTAAATATACTTTTGCCCCAAAAGAAAAAGTATATGAAGATCGCAAAGAGAAATTGATTATTGATACTTTGAAAATTTTCTCTGAAACCGAGTCGAAACAAAAACCGGCTTCCGGCATTCCCGCTTTTGTCGAAAGAAAAGAGAATCTGCAGAATGATACTAATTTTGTCAGCGAAATATACAAACGTACTGATACTCTTTTCATCTATGAAAAACCAACACTCAGCGCAAAACTGAAAACAGAAGCACTATACAAGAACGGTGAGCGCAAAGAAGTAATGGATATTAGGATTCAGCAACAATTTGTTACTCAGGCTTTTACTGTTCTGCCGATTGTATTTTTCGATAAAGGTGAAAGCGATTTGCCCGACAGATACAAGCGTTTGAGCGATACAACGAATTTTAATATTATGAAATTGGAAGCAAATCCTCTTGTTTACAATCAGACTAATCTTAATATAATAGGAAAACGGCTTGTTGAAAACCCTGATGCGGTTATTACAATTCAGGGATTTGCAGACCCTGTTACAGAAGAAGGGAACTGCGAACTCGCAGATTCAAGGGCAAATGCGGTTCAGAAGTATCTTTCGGAAGCATGGTTTATTCCTGCTGACAGACTAAAAATAATTAAATCATTAAAAAACTGCATACCTGAAATAATTACTCAGACACAAAATGAATACGGTTTTGCGGACAACAGACATGTTTTTATCTCTGCAGATAATCCAAACATTTTAGCTCCGATAATTAAAACACGATTTCTTGAAACAATTGATTTGCCCGTGCAGTCTTTCCTGCATCATGTAGAAGCAAAGCCCAAGAAGTTGGTTAGTACCTGGAACCTGATTGAAATTCAGAACGGAGAGACTTTGTATTCTGAATCGGGTAAAGAAATTCCTGATATAATAAAACAAAATATAAATGAAAGATTTGCTAACAGTATTGACCCGGCAACTCCTGTTAATACGGTGTTCAGCGTCAAAAGCCCGAGCGGCGAAACCGCACAGGCAAATTATAAAATCACAGTTCAAAAGGACACTTCAGAATTTGAAATACAGAGGCTATCACTTGCAATATTCAAGGTCGCAAGATTTGCACTCCGCGATATTGATAAAAAAGCGATACAGAATTTTATAAAAGATTTGAGACCGGGAGATACAATCAGTGTTGTAGGATATACGGATTTGCTGGGTAATCAGGACGAGAACATCAGTCTTTCGGAAAGCAGGGCTAAAACAGTGTGCGAGTACATCAGGCAACTGCCGGAGTACTTAAACCATAAAGCTATAATCATACCCTGCGAAGGAGTCTGGTTCACTAAGAAGCCACCGCAAATTGAATCCTACGAACTACCCGAAGAGCGTTTTCTTAGCAGAATCGTTCAGATTGAAATCCGCCGCAGATGGCGATAATGTTTCAATGAAGAATTAATAATGAAGAATTAAGAATTTTTTGTATTAATAACAATAAGATTGTTAATAATGAAATAATTTTAAATAAAATTAACATGAAAAACTGTAAAACGATTCTAATCTGCTTTTTTAATATGCTCATGTTGTGTATTGTTGCTGTTCCGGCACAAGCAGAAATGCCCAATTCTGTTTTAGATAGTTCAAAAGTAAGTACCAAAATAGACGCTACAGAAGGAAAGGAGCCACTAACACATATTGAATTTGTTGTGGGTGCAGGTACAGGTTGGGCTGATAATAGAGGGAGACTAAGTCAAAAATACCAAATTCATTCCGGACCTCTGTTAAATGTTTTTTTGGAAATACCTCTTGATAGAGATCATATATACAATCTTGAGTTACACTATACATCTTATTATCTTGATTACAATCAGCCCAACTTAGACGATTATTTTATATCTTTTAAAGTTTTCCTTTTTAAAATAAATACAAATTTCCGTCCATTTGCAGTTGTAGCTCCATTTATTCCATTTCTTACTTTACATTGCGGAGTAGGTGTAGATTATCATATTTATAATAATTTCTATCTTGAGCCATCTTTTCGTTATTCATTTGGTTGGGGTCCTGACCACACGCATGAGCCAATACAATATAAAATTGACTTAAAATATAATATTATAATAAATTGAAAATAAACTTGTAAATTTAATTTTTGCTATGATTTGAATAAATTTTTCTGAAACAGTTCGGTTAATAAGGAATTATAACAAATGGATTCCCATTCAAGTTGGGAATGACAACATAACTATTCACTTTACAAACTTTCTACTTTATAAACTTTATAAACTGATTATAAAGCTCTGTGGGCGATGTCTTTTCTATAATATTTATTTTGAAAATGAATTTTAGAGACAGCCTGATAAGCGTTTGCAGTTGCTGATTTCAGGTCAGAGCCGAGACCGGTTATTCCGAGAACTCTTCCGCCGTTAGTAAGAATTTTTCCTTCGGATTCTTTAGTTCCTGCTTGAAAGCATAATACATTTTCTGATGTAATTTGATTCAATCCGGTGATTTCAAAACCTTTCTCAAATGAATCGGGATAGCCCTGAGAAGCCAGAATCACACAGCATGCAAATCTTGCATTGACAGATTTAATGAAGGATTTATCAAGATGTCCTTTTGCGGCAGAATAGACTAATCCCGCAAAATCTCCTTCAAAAACAGGAAGAACAACCTGCGTTTCAGGGTCGCCGAATCTAACGTTAAACTCTACGACAAAAGGCTCACCCTTGCAAATCATAATACCCGCATATAGACAACCGATAAAGGGATGCCCTTCATCAACCATGCCTTCTATTACAGGTTTAATTATTTGTTCGGTTACTTTTTGAATGATTTCATCTGTTACAACTTTTGCGGGAGCATAAGCACCCATACCTCCGGTATTTTTTCCGGTATCACCTTCGCCGATTTTCTTGTGGTCCTGCGAGGGTGCCAGCAGAACAAAATCTTTACCGTCGCATACTGCCATAATAGAAGCCTCTTCCCCTTCGAGGAAATCTTCAATAACTACGGAATTGCCTGCATCTTTAAAGACACCGCCGAACATTTGTTCCAAAGCCTGAACAGCATCATTATGATTTTCTGCTATGATAACACCCTTTCCTGCGGCGAGTCCGTCAGCCTTGATTACAACAGGATAGTTGCATTTATTAAGATAATCTAAGGCTGATTGTTTTTCTGATTTATCAAAACATTTGAAAGAAGCAGTCGGGATGTTATATTTTTTCATAAATTCTTTTGCCCAACCCTTGGATGCTTCAAGCTGAGACGCATACTTCGAAGGACCGAACACATTAATTCCGTTCTGAGTTAATAAATCTGTAAGACCTTCTGCAAGGGGTTGCTCCGGTCCGATGAAAACTAAGTCAATATTATGAGACTTGCAGAAATTAACAATTGAAGAATAATCATTCGGATTTACATCCGCTTTTTCGGCACAAGTAAAAATACCCGGGTTACCGGGAGTTGCGTAAAATTTATCACAAGAAGGTGATTGAGAAAGAGCCAGAGCGAGTGCATGTTCTCTTCCGCCGCTTCCGTATAATAGTATTTTCATAGGTGTTTATCGAAAAAATGAGAAAAAAAAGGGCGTCTTAAAACGCCCTTATTCTGAAAATCTAAGTTTAGAAATCAACGACTACTATATATGTCGGACCTATATATCTTTTTCCTTTTGCCGCTTTCTGAGTAGGCGGAGGATTCTTCGGATCAGTAGTGGAAGAGCCTTTCAGAGAAATTCTGGATGCATCAATACCTGATGAAACGAAATAATCCATAATTGCTTTACAACGCTCATCCGTAATAGTTTGGTTTTTATTTTTATCTAAAGTATTGTCGGGATAGCACTGAATCTGAAATTTAACATCAGGATTGCTTTTCAGGGTGTTTGTAAAACTTTCGAGAAGTTCGGCGGCACCATAGCGGAGTTTAGAGCGATTTGCTTCAAACGGCGGAACAGGTACCGGAATTTTCACTCCCTTATCTTTTGGTTTAATCAAAAAATCTCTTGAGATTTCATTGTATTTATCGCTGTTTGCAAGCTGAATTTCGAATTTATCGGTAAAGTAATTCGGTTTATTCACAGTAATAAAATACTTTTTACCAGGAGAGAGACTGGGGATATAATACAAGCCGTTTTCGGCACTGTTACTACGGGTTTGATTCACTTTCTTTCCGTTTTCATCCTGAATAATAAGCAAGGCGGTAACCGGTTCTTTTGTAACTGCATCGAATATATTTCCGGTAACAGCAATAACCGCTTTTACCAATTGTGCTGATGAAACCTGCGTTCCAAATGTATAGCTTACAATCAAAATTAATATAAAGATTAACTTTTTCATGCTCTTCATTTTTTTCTCCTTTAATTATTTCTGCTTTATTAAAAATCTAACTGTACCGTCTGCACAACCAAGAATGATAGTGCTCTTATCACTTACCAAATCAACAGACCAAATCTCGACTCCCGTATCGAAGGTCATAAGATTATCACCTGTTTTGGAATCCCAAATTTTTACGGTTTTATCTAAGCTTGCGCTGACAATATTATTATCTTCGGAAAAGGAAACATCCTGAATAAGTTCTTTGTGTGCCTTAATTGTTCTCAAAAGTTTCCCTGAGGGCATTTCCCAGATTTTAATTACACCTTCCATATCGGAAGAAGCAAGTAACTTGCTTTCGAAATTGAAAAGGCATGTCAAAACCGGAGCGTTGTGACCGAGCAAAGTCATAATCGGTTCTTTAGTATGAATGTCGGTTGACCAGATTTTGATTGTTTTATCGTCACTGCAGGAAGCAATATATTTACCGTCGTAACTGTAGGCAACATTATTAGTAGGCTCGGTATGACCTCTTAGAGTTTTTACTTCGCTACCAAGTCTGATATCCCACAATTTAACTGTTTTGTCAAAACTGGTGCTGGCGACGAAAGTACAACTATCGTCCTGACTGAAATAAACACCTATAACAGGGGCAGTATGACCTTTTAGAACAGATAACTGCTGACCGGTATTTACATCCCAAATTCTGACACTCATATCGTTGGAACCGCTCGCGAGCCATTTATCGTTACCTGAAAAAGAAATACTGTTAACAGGACCGAGATGTCCTTTAAGTGTTCGTAATTCTTTTTTCTCAGGAATGCTCCAGATTTTAATTGTTTCGTCCAGACTGCAAGAAGCTACTTTTGTATTGTCTTCATTAACAAAGACTGCGAGAACCTCATCGTCATGCTTGCCGACTGTAATCATTTTGTAATTTAGCTTCTTCGATTCCTTCTTTGCCTGCAGAGGTGCAAATAATACAAGAAATGCAAGAAATGCAGAAAATAGCCAAAGTGTTCGTCTCATATTTATCAACCTCAGTTTTGGTTTATTAAAAACTTATTATTATCATATTTTTAGAAATTATATTATTCCTTTAGATTCGGAAAAATATAAAAAATCAAATTAAGAAAATATTCTAAATTATAAAAATTGTAAAATTTATGGTTATTGACGTAAGAAAGCGTCAATATCTTTTAGAAGCGAATAAATATTTCCTATATCCCGCTTGTCAACAAGGACTTGTTCGTTGTTTGGAGAGGTAAACAAATCTTCATCTTTAACAGATATTTGTTTTAAAGAAAAATTTTCAATTAGTTGTTTATAGTTTTCGCTCTGCATAGTATTCATTATTTTAGTCAATTGCTCCTGCGAACCTTTGAGAGAAAGTTTATCTTCCCGCATGAACTTTTTAATCATCATAATAACAAATAAATCTTTATCCGAATAAATCCTATTGCCTGCACGGTTTTTCTTAGGATTTAATTCCAGAAATTCTTTTTCCCAATACCTGAGAGTATGTTGTTCCTCTCCCAGCAGTTCACTGATTTCGGAAATGGAGTGATAGAGTTTTTGCATAATCAGAATTATTTATGTTTACGATAATGTAATTTACGACAAAAACAATAATTACAAATTAATAAAAAAAGTAAACTTACTTTAAAATTATTTTGACATTTAATTCTATTATTTAACATTCAACTAAAACAGTTCGGCAACTATTTCGTCGTCAGATTTGCAAGAATAAAAAAAACTTGTTAATTTTGAAACTTATCTTTATACAAAACTATAAATTACAGGAGTATTTATTTTGGATAATTATGTTGTCAATCCGGTTGTGGTGCGAATGAAGGAATCCGAAAAAGGCGTTATTTATCGCTCAATAGTCGCTATGGGATTCCGTGCAAGACAAATCAACGACCAAATTAAAAGCGAAATTGCACGAAGAATGGTTGATGTAATTGACGACAGCGATACCGAAGGTACAAACTTCGACCAGATTGCAATCAGCCGTGATTTCGATAAAATTCCCAAACCTACATTTCTTGCCATGAAAGAAATGAATCATGATAAAATTACTTACTATATACCTGAACCGGTCAAACCGACAGAAGAATTATAGTAGGAAAATGAAATATATAAAAGAATCCCGCTAAAAGGCGGGATTTTTTTTGGGATTTACCAAAAAGATGGATTCCCGCATGCGCGGGAATGACGTCAAATTAAACTATTTCCAGAGAGAGCCGAATAGATCATATTCTTCGGCTTCGCTGATTTTTACTTCTACGAAATCACCGGGTTTTAATTCCTGTTGGCTTTTAATATGCACTGAATTATCAACTTCAGGTGCATCATGTTCGGTTCTGCCAAGATAAGTATCAGAGCTTACTTTTTCATCAATTAATACTTTTAATATTTTTCCTACTTTATTTTTATTTTTTTGCAAGGATATTTGACTTTGCAACTTCATCAAAGTATCCTTACGTTCCTCTTTGATCTTTGGCGAAATCGAATCCTTAAGTTCATAAGCGGGAGTATCATCTTCGTGAGAATATGTAAAAATGCCTACTCTGTCTAATTTTGCAGTATTCAGAAAATCATAAAGTTCTGAAAAATCCTTTTCGGTTTCGTTCGGATAACCGACAATAAAAGTACTGCGAATTGAAACATTCGGCACAATATCTCTTATTTGAGCGAGCAACTCAATTATTTTATTTTTATCCATACCGCGTTTCATTGAACTGAGAACATTGTCTGATATGTGCTGAAGCGGAATGTCAATATATTTACAGATATTATCTCTTTCTGCCATTACTTTTAAAACTTCAGTTCGAAACGAAGTCGGATATGTGTACATCAGTCTCAGCCATTTCAGATTATTAACATCACTTAGCTTTTCAAGCAATTCTTCCAGGCAACGTCTGCCGTACAAATCCTGTCCGTAATAGGTAGTGTCCTGAGCTATAAGATTTATTTCTTTTACACCCAGAGCAACGAGATTTTCCGCTTCGGCAACAAGTTCTTCCATAGGACGGGATATATGTTTTCCTCTTATAAACGGAATAGCACAAAAAGAACAGCTATGACTGCATCCTTCGGAAATTTTTAAATAAGCGTAATGTGAGGGTGTGAGAAGTTCACGTTTGTAATAAGATAGGAAATCATCTTTTCCGGATAAATCACGGATTATTTCTTCATTGGCTGTTACTCCGAAAAATCCGTCAACCAATCTCATCTGTCCTTTTAATTCACTTTTGTATCTTTGTGCCAGACATCCAACGACATAGACTTTTCTGATTTTTTTTGTTTTTTTCAGGTGGCACATATCGGTAATTACCTGAACACTTTCCTGTTTTGCTTTATCTATAAAACCGCAGGTATTGATAATTACAATATCAGTTTTTTTCAAATCATAAGATATTTCATATCCGTTAGCTTTTAAATCGCCGAGCAAAAACTCGGAATCCACAACATTTTTACTGCACCCGAGAGTTAAAATAAGAACTCTTTTTTCACCGCTAATTTTATTATTCATTAAGGTTTTCTTTCGTTATATAATTTTCCTGAAAAAACAACGTCATTCATTTGTAACAAAAATATTAAGAAAAATGATAATTAATGATTATTTTTGAAATCTATTTATAAGTTTGAGGTAAATAAACATGACAAAACAAGACGTAAAACAAATCCGAACAAATCCGAAAACAGTTCAAACCCGTAGCGGTTCAGGCAAACAGATTGCAAAGAAAACCCCTAAGGTTCAGTGGAATTTTCCCTTAACGAGAAGTAACCTGATAATCGGAGCAATCGGATTGGGAGTAATTTTATTAGGTTTTATTCTTATGGCTACCGGTATCTCGGACCAGCCCGCTTTAGCAGACGGCAAATGGAATAATCCTCTGGCTGTCTCAGTAGCGCCGGTTCTTTTGGTACTCGGTTATTGCGTTATTATTCCTTACGCTTTGCTGAAATTCTTCGGCAAAAAGAAAGAAATTGATGACAATCCGGTTCAGCAGTAAATAAATTTTTACATGCAAAACGAAAATACAAAAGCCGGAGTGGCAGTTATTGTCGGTTTACCTAATGTCGGTAAATCCACTTTATTAAATTCAATAATCGGCGAGAAACTTTCGATTGTTACGCCAAAGCCTCAAACAACAAGGAAAAAAGTTCTCGGCATTTATTCAACAGAAGAAGAGCAAATTGTTTTTATTGATACTCCCGGTCACATCAAACCGAGGTATGAACTCCACCGCTCTATGGTTCAGTCAATCGAAGACTCCCTTCAGGAAACAGATGTTGTATTAGTTCTTACTGATGTGAATGAATACGACAAGCACGAACAGGTTTTCTCAGATACTTTTATGTCTTTATTGAAGCATTGCGGAAAACCGCTGATACTTGCAATTAATAAAATAGATTTGGTGCGTGATAAAAAAACACTTCTTCCGATAATTTTAGAAATAAGTAAACTTGAACTATTTGATGAAATAATTCCGATTTCAGCAATCAAGAAAATATCATTAGACGAACTTCTGAAAGTAATAACAAAGTATTTGCCTGATTCTCCGTTTCTTTATGACCCTGAATACCTCAGTATTCAAAATGAACGTTTTTTCGTTTCCGAAATTATCAGAGAAAATATCTTCAAACTTTTCGGTGAAGAAATTCCTTTTTCAACTGAAGTAGCAATTGCCGAATTTAAGGAGAGAGAGAACGGAAAATGGCATATTGCCGCAGATATTATAATAGAAAGAGATTCGCAGAAAAAAATAATTATCGGCGAGAAGGGTATAAAAATTAAAACTTTGGGCGAGCAGTCCCGCATTGCAATTGAGCAGCATCTCAATCTGCCTGTTTTTCTGACACTGTTTGTAAAAGTAAGACAGAAATGGCGTAACAATAAAAATATGCTAAAGTCCTTCGGCTATTAATTCAAATAGCCTAATTCAAATTTAAAATCACATAATTTATTTTGTTCTGACAGGTAACGAGCAACATATACATACCTGCCGGAAGTCTTACTCCGTCTGCCGTTTCGCCCTGCCATAAGAATGTGTTTGTTCCGGGTTGAAGTTCGTCGTTATAGAGATTTCGTATTAACCTGCCTTCAATATCATAAATTTTTAATGATACATCTTCCCTATTTTCAGATTGAATTTCAATCTTTGTGCTTTGAGAAAAGGGATTCGGATAAGCTGAAATATTGATTTGAGTATTCTTTGTTACTTTAGTTTCTTTTACATCAGACGGGATTTCTTCTCCGATTTTGAAGTCCCATACACCTCTACCGTAAGTACAGAATCGTGCTGTTTTAGTTGATTCGAGATATTCAACAGACCAGTAGGTCTGGTCGGGAGCGCCAAGCGATGCAAGATCGTACCATCTCTTATCTTTTGTAACATATACATAGGGACCTGCATCCGTAGCGGCAAATAAAAATTCGTCATCTGCGGAAACAGCTAATCTGTAAACGAGACATTTAGGAAGGTTGCTGTCCAAAGCTAAAAAAGTTTTTCCGTGGTCGGGTGTCATATAAACTGCGGAGTTTGAGTACCCGCTACCACCGATATATACTTTCCCGAATTCTTTTTGAGACGGAACAATATGATTGCCGTAAAAATAATGTGCATCGGGACCGTTGAATCCTTTGGATTCAATCCATGAACTTCCACCGTCTGTTGACATAAAGAAAGTGCCGGATGTTGTTGTTGCATAAGCTATATCCGGTGTTACAGGAGAAAATGCAAAAGAAGAAACATTTGTATTTGAATCTTTTTGTGCAAAATTATAAGGTAAAGGAGTTTTCTTTATTTTTCCGCTTTGATATTGGACATTCCAGATATGAGATGATTTTTTTGCATCGGCTTTTAGGCAACCGCTCACCAGATATACTGATTTCGGGTCAAGTGGATTTGGTGTCAGAGGCGGCATCCAGAGCCAGTTTTTCATGTCGTCGAAATTCAGAGAATAATCCTGAAAACTTATTTTATCCGCTCCGACATAAAGCATAATAAATCCCGGATAAACAGACCACAGATAATTGCCGGAATCACTGGAGCAAAGTTGTCCGTAATCGCCGCTGATTGTCTGCTCAAGATTCAATGCTTCACCGTCGTCGGACAGAGAACGCTGAAAACCCTGATCCTGACTGCCGACAAATAGGATACCCGGTTTGTTTTTGAAAGTATATGTGCCGTAATATTGAGAAACATTCAGCCCGTACAGAGAAAGATTTTCTACTTTTTGAATGTTGTCTTTTGAGATATACAAGCCTCCGTCAGTACCAATTAAATAAATTTCTTTACCTGTTTTATCGCGGAATCCCATAATACCCGGTATGTCTGCGTGAAGCAGATTTACCGGATCTCCGTAATATGCTGCCCAGTTATTAACTTTTGTCCAATTTTGTCCGCCATCGAAGCTTCTGTAAAGCTCTGTGTTTCCTGTGAACATTATCTTCGGGTCTAAAGTTGAAACAAAGAATGAGTTTTGTTCGAAGGTCCTTGTCGGCGGATAGCCGCCGTAAATCCAGTCTTTGCCTTCATTGACAGAACTGTAAACAAAAGCACCTGTACCGCTGTTATCGCGGAAAAGAGCGACAAGTGTAGTGGTGTTATTTACTACAGAACCTTGAAGTAAAATCTGACCTATTTGATTTAAATTCTGTGTAATCTTATACGTGCTTATCTGCTGGAATATGCCTTCAATATTTGTTTTGGATACTGTGTCGCGATGGATTAAATATACATCATCTTTATCGTATTTAGGAGCCCAGATATCGCAGTAGGACAAGGACAGTTCGAGCTTCTTCACAAACTCGAAATTCTCGCCGAAATCAGCGGATTTATAAATGGTAGAAACTGATTTATTTTTTTTATAATCCCATTCACTGCAAAGTACATAAATTGTATTGTTTCTGGCTGTTACTACACCGCGATAAATACTCCCCCATCCTGCAGGTTTTTCGAGACCTTTGGCTTTTGTCCAGGTTGCCCCTTCATTATCCGAAAAATAAACAGCGGCAGAACCGTTCCCAAAAACAATGATTCGCTTTATACCCATTATATTGAGCACACGTACACCGCGAATATTGGAGATTTGCATTGTATTATTAAGGCAGGTCCAATCGGTACCGTTAATAGTTCCGCGCCAGATGTTTCCACCGGAGGAAGCGGCATAAATAAGATTATTAGTCCAATCAATATCAGCTGTATGGATACGTCCCGCCAGATTATTACTACCTTTTTCGTACCATTTGCCCGTAAAGCCGGAATCACCGAATTTCACAGTCTGCAGAATATCGTGAGAATATTTTCCGCTCTGCAAAAGTTTTTCAATTTCTT
>JBAYGQ010000023.1:0-12722 GCA_041666585.1 Bacteroidota bacterium | reverse complement strand
TCTTTGCCGGAAGACATTCGAGAATATCTTTTATAATTAATACATTTTCTTTTTTTGTTTTGCCTTCTGCAAATTCTTTCAATTTAAAAACAACAATATGTTTAATCATTTAGTTCTCCACTTTATTATTTTGTATAACTTAATTTAGTAAAAATAATTCGTTTACCGATTGTTACTTTTGCGAAGTAAACACCGCTTAAAAGCTCAGGCTGCGGTTGCCAGTAATAGGGATAATCAAGGTTTGAAATAGTTCTGCCGAGTATATCCAGAATTTCTACATTCTGAGTACCTTCGGGGACTTCTATTTTGCAAAAACTTTCAAACGGATTTGGAATTGCTTTTACAACTAAATTCTGTGTTTCATTTTCATCCACAACCATTACGGCGTCTTTTAATAATTCGCAGGTAGCAATTACTTTCTCATAATTAGCGGATGCGGGCTTGTTGGAAAGGACAACATACCATTTTCCTTCATTTGGAAGGCAAAATACTTCGTCACCGGCAAAAGTATTAGCATGGTATTCATACCCCTCGAACTGCTGTCCGGTTTTAAATTTATCATAGTTTGTACTATCGCAGAAAAAGACTGCAACAATACCTGTACTATCAGGTTTAAGAAATAAAAATCTGCTTCTCTGTCCGTCCTGTGTATTCACACCGGTTAAAGCCTCTTTAGCAGTCCATTTCAGTCTGAAACCAAATTGTGAGGAAGCTGGTCCTTTCTTTTCATCAATGCTGAGAACGGGCATTTTGGCATTATCGTATTTTACCTGAGCATTATAAATTTTCCCAACTTGAGCATTCTCGTTAACAGCATAATAAGCTGATAAGGAGTCAGGTTTCCAGCCGAATTTAGGATGATAAACCTGAACAAGATAAATCTTCTTTTCTCCGACTGTTATTTCTGCAGAGCCTGTATAGTCAGTCCAGAACATACCTGAAAAAGTCGGATTCTGGCTGTAAGCACCGGGAACGGCATAAATATTCAACTTTGCTCCGTCAACAGGTTTGCCGTCGGCATCAATTACTCTGATAATAGCAGTTGCGGTATTAGTATATTCTTTGGTTTGGTTAAGCAGGTATCCGTCAGGTCTGGTGCCGTGTGTAATTGAAACAGTCCAGCCATAGCTTCCGTCTTTTGTAAGGTTTGTTATACCGTATGCGGAATTTCCGTTAGGCTGAAGCCCTCCTCTGAAAAACTCGAAATGATTCCATTGCGTATCGTAAATTGCCCCGAAAACGTGGTCTTCCGCCCACTGACTGCGATATATCATCGGTATCAGTGCGGTACGGGTTGCTCCTGCTACGAGAAAAGCATCTTCGTTGCACATTCCGTTATGTTTCATAATTATCTGATTCGGCTGAAACGCCCGCGGCAAAGTTACGTCAACTGGCAATGCCTGAGAAGCCCAGTTACCTATAACGTCCAGAGCAGAATTCTGTGGACTAAACGGTCTGTTGAACGAATAATAGGTTTGGTCTTTGTTCCAGAGATATTTCGGCATTTTCATAATTTCTCCGAAACGCGGAATTGTAGCAACCGTGCCTTTTGTTGTTGTTTTGTTTACTAAAGTATAATTTCTGAATGCATCGGGATTGCTCCATAAAAATTCGCGCCATGAGTAACCGAAAGTTCTCTGTCCGGAGTTGTCGTCATTATTATCCCTAATATAAACACCTTCCTGGTCTAACTTCGGGTGAACAACATACCAGTAGTAAATATCTCTGGGTACCTCAACCCAAGTAGTATCCCTTGATGAGGGATTATAAATTTTATACTCTGTTGTTGTGTAATAATCACGGTTTGCATAGGTACCGTATTCTTTCAACCTTACATACTGCAAGGAATCTTTGATTTTATAGATATGCTCGGCATTACGGACTATCATCTGAATATCATAGCGAAAGCGAGCATCGGTAAGACTTTGATAAGACATATTAGCAATTACAAAAGCAACTTCATCTTTTATTTTTTCAGGTGAATCAAGTATTAACTGAGCAAAATCATCGTCTAAATTCGAAGCAGATAATTGTCTCAGTTTGAACTGCAGTTCATCTCTCAGCCATACCGGAGTTTGTTCTATTGCCTGTTTACTCACCTGACTTAACGTATAAACAGGCGGGATATAGATAACATCTTTAGATCGTGTATCAATTTCAAAAGCGGAGTATTCACCGCTCATTAAATAATCAGTACCGCTCTGTGTTTTCAGCACTTCTTCCAACAGAAGGTTTTGGTTTTTCCGGGTATAGGTATTTTTTATAATTTTTGGAATTACCGGAATATATGACGTTTCACATTCAGGAAGAGGTAAAGGATTTACCGTTTTCAGGTTTGGGTTTATTGATGCGTTTCCCGCATATTCACTACCTGTTTTGTTGATAAAAATTTCCTGAACAGCAGAATTATTTTGTTTATTATTCTGAGCGTATCCTGTATTTATTAAAAATATTGAGATAATTAAAAGTAATAAATATTTCATTTTGTCTTTCCTACGATTTATTTTAATATTTTGTTTATTTCCTGTAATTTATTGAGAAACTTCTCCAGTACTATCAAGAAGTTTAACATCATCGAACATTTTGAAATCGGGAATTGATGTTCCTGCTATTCCTTTAATTGAGCCATAGAAACCGGAAGCATTGAGCAGAATTCTGTCCAACTGCTTTTGTCTTTCACCCCATATTTTTGTCATTCTTATTTTCTCGTCTTCATAGCCTTTTTTGAGGTTTTCGAAACCGTCTAACATTGCTTCGAACTGAGAGCGGAACTCACTGCTTGTAAGGTAATCATAGAGCATTCCCATCTTGTCGCCTTTATTAGCCTGCACCATTACTATACTCTGGTAATCAACAACAAATTGCCTGAATGCAGTGGCAAAACTTCTGAAATAGCTGTATGAGCAAATCCAGACTCCCTCAATTATACCGAGATTTTCTATATCATCGGGCATTGCCTGAGTAACTATTACACACACATCTGCTTTTTCCTTTAAATTATCTTCTTTGAGTTTAGATACCCAATCCTTGCCGAAATCCTTAGTATTCTTGCTTTCATAATAAATTTTACCGCAAACTTGTCCCAGATTATTTCGGACAATATGCACGACATCGGCACCCCTCTGACCTTTTCGAATTTCATTCACTTCGTCAAAAGGGAAAAGTAATTTAAGTGTTTCTTCAATAATTATTTCCTGCGCTTCGCCCTGCAACTGAACAGAACCTTGCTCAATTTTTCTGTTTAGCTCGGATACTTTGGTTTTCAGTCCTTCAATCAGTGTATCCTTTTCCTGAATTTTCAGTTCTATTTTTTCGGTTTCACTTTTTACAAATTTCTCTTTTTCTTCTTTCAGACTTTGGGAGAATTTTTTTTCAAATTCAAGTTCAATTTCCTGTTTTTGTGTTTCAATCTGTCTTTTCAGCTTTTCGTTTTCAATCTGATGGAGCATTAATTCCTGATTTTTTTTGTTAAGCTCTTCAAGTTCCTTGTTAGAATGAGCGATTTTAGCAGAAAATTCACTTCTTATTTTATCTTCAATTTGTTTTTCCTGTTTAAAAAGTTCAGATTTCACACCTTTGTTAATCAACTCCTGAACATTCTTTTCGCGGTCAGTAAGGGCTTCATTTTGTTTCTGGAGTTCATTCTGCTTTGCCTGCAGAACTTGTTCGTAAGCAAGTTTTTCTTTCTGAAATTTAACTGATAGCTCGGTTTCAATTTTCTTAAAGAAAAAATCTTCCAATAAAAATTTATGTCCGCAGTTCGGACATTCAACTTGTTTGATATTATCCATATTTATTCTCCCGAAAAATCATTTACCAGCTTCCGCCGAGTTTAACTTTAAGTTCCCAAGCTTTCTGGTTTTTTGATGTAGAAACGTTCAATGCTCTTGAAATCTGTACCACGAAATTATTGAACAACTTGGAATCCGAAGCAAGTGGAAGTGGATATTCAATGCTGATTTCATTATTGGATGTAATATCAGCTACTGTTCCACCAACTTTCCATTTCGCATTTTTAAACATAGGAATTTGTCCTGATAATCTGACCGTAGCACCTTCTAATGTACTCTTGGAATTGTCGTTACCAAGAATTATGTCGGCGCTCTGAATATATCCCGTACCCTGCAGAACGTCCGTCAAAGCGGAAGAAGCAAATGCTGAAGCTGTACTGTAAGCCGTATTTCCTACATCTTTCATATTAAGACTGAACTTACCGCCGCCGCCTGCCATATCATCTTTTGTTTTGCCGAAAAGCAGTAGCATTAAAGCATTCTCACGAATTTTTGATGTATCGCCTGTTGCCTCTTCTTCATTGATTTTGTAAGAGAATTTCACATTCGGTTTGTTCTTAGTGCCTGTAATCTTAAGTTTTACTGTGTAATTCCTGGTTTCGGTCTCTAAGACGGTCTGTCCGCTGTAATCTGCTTGAAGGTCAAGACCCGGATTACTTATAGAGCCTGTGGGGAAATTGATGTTTCCTGATGTATTAAACAATTTTATGAATTTTAGCGTAGAGCCTTCTTTTACGATTATATCTCCTGTTACATTCGGTTCACCGCTACCGCGTTTCATTACATATCGCAGGGGCTGAGTGTTGTCCTGCAGACTTATCCCCGCATTTAACTGCCCTAAGAACGGCATATCCATAGTTACTAAGAAAGTACCGACAATCCTGATATTCAGGTCATAATCCATTAAATCGGAAAAAGAATTTTTGGAATTTGTTTTAACGTGATTATTATTACCGTTTGTCTTCACAGTACTGTCTTCAATAGCTTTTATTACAATTTTATTGCCCTTCATCTGATAGATAAAAGTAGATTTGTGGAGCTGGGAACCTTCTGAACCCGGCATTTTAAGTTCAGCCCATAATACGTTTATATCTCCGCTTAAATAAGGCTCGGACAAAGTGCCATAGAATCTTATCGGACGCCGACCTGTGGAAACAATAAAATCTCCGAACAAATTCGGCATTGACTTTGCTGATGAGGGGCTTAATACTTTTAGTTTATCAGAAGTGAAATTAATGTCTATGTATTCCGGAGTTAAATCTTTAAGGTTAATAGTTCCGTTTATTACAGCCTTACCGTCTTTGTATTCTTCAATTGTGTTTTTTAGTTCAATATTGTTAATAATTATTTGGTCTGTGCTGATATCAAGCTGACCGGAAGCCAGATATTCCAGATTAGTTGCCTGAAGTTTAAAGATAGATGCTATAATATTCACTTTTCCGGTATATTTTATTTTATCGGGCATGTAACCGTTAATACTAAGTGAAGCATTTGCGTTACCGCGTAAATTATCAATTGCAGGTACAAAGGGTGAAAGTAGTTCTAAGGGAAATTTTACCGCCTCTGTTATAATATCAACCGGAGAAGCAGAATGGAATCTGTCTTTTACACCGCCGAGTGCTAAATTTAAAGGTAAAGCACCGATTGTAACATTTAGAACTTTTCCGTCCTTCAAAATTTTCCGATTTATTATTTCTATCTTACCTGTAACGTTTGAATCTTTGTGGAACAACTGTCCTTTCAGTTCGCCTATATAAGAACCTGAAAAATTAATATTTGATATATCCATTGTTGCGGTTATCTCGGGAGTCAGCAGTTTGCCGTTTATTGAAACATTGATTGAATCAATCTTTCCTTTTAAGGTCTCCAGATTCTTTTGGTCAGTTTTTGAAACGAAAAGTGCTAAATCAGGAAGATTGAAATTTCTGAGTTTAAAATTAATGTCTTCAAGTCTGTCGCCTTTGTATTTTCCTGTTACATCAAGGAATTCAAACGTATTTCTTTTTAATGACAAAGAGTTTATATTAATTTCTTCCGGATTAATGCCGATGTTAACGACACCTTTGTTTGTCCATTTTAACGAGTCATTGACAGATACCACTGCGGAATCAAGTAATACAGTATATCCATTAGGTTCGAAATTAATTTTACCGTTAATGAAGAAACCGAGATTTTTATTTAATATTGTTTTTACATTCAGCAGTGCTGTGTTGTTTTCAAGAGATGTTTTAATTGAAGTTTTTTCAATCAACATTTTATTTATGTAAATATCAGATTCAGAGGTAAAATTTAAATTGAAATTTTTCAGAGAAGGCAGTGAATCAATTACAACCATATCAAGAGTTCCGGATATTTTGAAAGGTCTTGCGGATATCTCGGCTTTCGGAGAATCGAATTCAAAATTACTGATATTTATAGAATCAATCTTCAAACGGCTTTCAGTTTTGCTTACGTCGAGACTTAAATCAATAGTACCTACCGAGTGAATTCTGTTTCCTTTAATAAATACAGAAAGCAGGGACAAATCTTTTACATCTGCGTGTACATTAAGATTAACCGGAGCAAAGAGTCCTGTCTTTTTAAATATTTTTTTATTTTGCT
This sequence comes from Bacteroidota bacterium, assembly GCA_041666585.1. GTDB lineage: Bacteria > Bacteroidota > Ignavibacteria > Kapaibacteriales > UBA2268 > JBAYGQ01. The sequence goes on along the minus strand of JBAYGQ010000023.1, from coordinate 6,330 downwards.
GAGTATCATCTTTTTTTATTCTCGGAGTCATAGCAAGAACACGTTCCTGAATATATTCGTCAAAGTACTGAGCCTGTGTTTTAAGTACATTGCTAAGGTCTGAAAAATTATATTTTCCTGTAACTCCAAAACTCAGAAATTCCGAGTTCACTAAAAAACTGCGTCTTTCCCCAGCCTGTTTTTCAATATCAACAGTTAAAGTGAAAGGATTAAGAGCCCTGTCTTCGAAAACGCAATCATCAATTTTTGCTTTCATCGAAGCAACAATGCTGTCAATTGCAAAACCTTCTCCATTAAGAGAAATCGCTCCGTTCAGATATTCGGGTGCATATTTATTTTTCAGAAGTGAGGCAAGGTTCAGTGATTTGAATTTTGTATTAATATCGTAAACGGGTTTTTTCATATTTTGCAGATTAAGAAAACCTTTCAATGAAAATCTTGAAAAATCGGTTTCGGGTAAAGTTGAATAGTTTGTATCCGAGACAGCAGGGAATTTAACAAAAAATGTATCTATTCTTATTATTCCTTTATCTGCGACAGATGCCGAAAGACTGAAATTTCGTATATAATAATTCATAAATTTTGAATCTTTGATTTTGGCTCTGAGTGTAGTTGTCATTTTGTTCAAATCTGTTCCGGCACCATTGAAATCAAAGTTTCCGGTAATCGAACTAACAAAATCATCCCGCTTCAATATTTTTGAGAGATTAACATTTACTAGTTCAAAGTTTCCTTTGTAGGATAAATCCTGCTGAAAACCGAGACTTGCCCAGCCTTTCAGATTTCCTCCGTCAGTATTGACATCGATTTTTGAGTATAGACTGTCGGTTCCTCCCGAAACATCAATACTTTCAATTTTGCTTTTTCTTATTTCAGAAATTGCAGATAAATTTAAATCGGGTAAAATTTCGGAAAGGTCGTTATAATGAACAGTTGAATTTTCAATTTTTGCTTTATAAATTAATTTCGAAGGAGTGGATAAATGACGCAGACCACCTGTTAAAGAGAGAACAGAGTTACCCGTTTCGAGCCTTAGATTTTCAATTTTGATATTATTCAGATTGCCTGAAAATTTTGCTTTTAACTTCGGATTGCCGCCAAACTTAAGTGAAATAGGTAGGAACCTCATAAGGTCCTCAGCACAAATCGGTTCAGCATCTAAAGACAATTCTAAAGGAGAACTGAAAAGTGGTTTTGAGAGACTATCTCCGAAAAAGTTTATAGCGGACATTTTAGCTTTCAGACTCAAATCCGTCTTAGATGTGATAATTCTGAGTGATTCGACCTCAGCATTCGTTGTATCAATCGAAGCATGAAAAGAAAAATCTTTTAATTCAAAACCGGAATTTATTTCTTTGAATTTTAGTGAGACAATGTTTGCCTGAAACTGTTTTTTCTTAGGTCTGATAAAAGCCGATAATTTTAAGTTCATATCCTTAAGATACAAATTATTATAAGCAACATTAGAAGTAGGGGTATATGGTTTCGTTCTGTCAATTACAACTACAGTTGAGTTTTTCAGATTAAATTCTCTTAAGTCTATTTTCCAGTCTGCAGTAGAAACGCTTGTGTCAGGGCTGGGTTTTACTATATGTTCAAAATTCCAGCTACTATCTTTTCCATTGCGGATAAGTTTAATGCGGGGTGAATCAAAAGTCAGGCGTTTCACAAAAACGTGGCTGTTAAACAGTTTTTCAATATCTAAATCCACAAGAATCTGCGGGCATTTCAAAAGTGTATCGTTTGCGGCAGTCAAAACAACATCGTCAATTTCAATTGCACCTTTGAAAGGATTTATTCTTAAGTCGGAAAAATATACTTTACCGACGAGTTCATTGTTTGCAATATTAAGAGCAATACCGGATAACCATTGCCGGAATCCTTTTGTCTGTGAAAGCAGTACAAAAGCTACAGATATTACAATAAAAAATATTATAATTAATAGAACCGTTCTGTAAAAGTATTTGAACAGCCTTCGGGGCAGAGTCTGTCTCGGTTTTTTTACCGTTTCTTTTTCGTCCGGTTTCGATATTTCCTGAGTCTCTTCGGTCACAAAAAATCAATTATTTATTGAAAAAACAATATATCCTAAATAAGATATAATAAAAGATATATAATTAAAAATTATAAAATATCAAATATAAAGACAAAAAAATAATTATCTTTGAAAATTTACAATTTGATTATAATAAAAAGTACAAATGGCAATTAAAGTTTCTTTACGTTTACGGCTCACTTTTTGGTACAGCACAATTGTGGTTCTGTCTCTGACCGCATTTGGAGTATATACTTACATTTCAGTATCAAATAAATTACATTCTAATTTAGATGCTTCATTAGTAAACGTAGCCCTGACACTCGATTATATAATAAAACAAAATACAATCGAATCGCTTAAACCTTCAAAATCTTTATGGAGAACAAAAAGAATAGACGGTGAACCGGATAAATTTGCTTTATTCCGTGAAGATGAGCGCCGCCGCTTTGTAGGACCTCTGCGTCCGGTAAAAAAAGCAAATGTAAAAGAAGCGGAGAAAGACATTGTCTGGTCTGCAATATTCGAACATATTTTGCTTGACCCGAAAAATTACTATATTCAGATTGCCGATACAAATAATCAGATTGTTTGGCGTTCCAGAAACCTGAAGTCCGATTCTCTCCCGGTTCTTATGGTTGAGTCGCAGGGAACTGATTCAACGACTTCAAATAAAAATGATACTGCCAAAAAACTTGCTTACTATCTGCCTTCTGGGGTTGATTCTGTTTTTACAAGTATAAATGTAGATAAGCAGGAAGTGAGGTTGCTTATCAAAAAAACAGAAAATGCCGTTGTTTCCATCGGTTATACGGCAGAAGTAATAGAAAACCAGTTAAAAGATACATTCTTATCTCTTATTCTGGCTTTTCCTTTAATTTTAATTGCTTCGATTTCAGGCGGTATGTTTCTTTCTAAATTTTCCTTAAGACTTGTTGACGAAATAACTCAGTCTGCACACGAAATTACAGCTAAACATCTGAGTAAACGTTTGCCTGAAACGCATATTGATGATGAAATCGGAAGGTTGACACGTACTCTTAACGAAATGATAGAGCGATTAGAAAATTCTTTTGCTCAGATAAAACGCTTTACTTCCGATGCTTCTCACGAACTGAGAACTCCATTGACGATTCTTCGGGGTGAACTCGAAGTTGCATTGCATTCAACCAAAACTGAAGAACAATACGAAGAAATTATTATAAGTGCTTTGGAAGAAGTAGAGCGGCTTTCCAATGTTGTAGAGACTCTTCTGGAGCTTTCCCGTGCTGAGACCGGACAAGTAAAAATGAATTTTGAATTACAGGATTTAGCTAAGCTGATTAATGATATTTCCGAGGATGCCGAAACGCTTTCTGAAAACAGAAATATTAATGTTTTTAAAAATATTGAGCAAAATGTTCTGTGCAAATTCGACTCGGCAAGGATACATCAGGCAGTACTAAATATCGTTGATAATGCTGTCAAATATACTCCCTCCGGCGGGAGCATAACTATAGAACTTAAACAAAGTAAAGATTATTACGAAATCATTGTTTCCGATACCGGTATGGGTATGGACGAAGAAGACCTCAATCATATCTTCGATAGGTTCTACCGCGTTGATAAAGCCCGTTCGAGCGACATTCAGGGTATAGGACTCGGTTTATCTATAGTAAACTGGATTATCGAAGCCCACCGCGGAAAAATTCTTGTAAACAGCAAATTAAACGAAGGTACAGCTTTCACTTTACTTATTCCAAAAAATTTGTAGTAGTTTTTTAATTATAAACATTGCTTTATTAAAGGAAATTCTTTTGACCCCGAATAATCAAATAGATGAAATTACTGATAAAATATCATTCTCTGACGAACTTTCAAAATTGCTCGAAAAAGACAGTTCATCCGTATCCGTAAAACATCTTCACGGTTCGTCAAAGGCTGTTACAATTGCTGCATTATGGAAGTTTCGCAAACAAAATATATTCATAGTTACCGATTCAAAACAATCCGCGGAAACCTGGTACAATGACCTTCAGCTTTATATTTCAATAGATGAACTTGCGTATTTAACAGAACAGAAAGCAGACTTAAAATTCGAAGCACAAAATCTCGATTACTCAAAACTATGGCTTATTGACGGTCTTGCAACTCTGCAAAAGAAAGACCATTCAATTGCTATAGCTACCGCCAATATTTTTGATGTCAATCTTCCTGTAAAAAGCAAATTGGAAAAATCATTAAGGAAAATTAAAATCGGAGAAATTTATAATTACGAAGATTTTATAAACAATCTCGCCTTGAACGGATTCGATAGAAAGGACTTTGTTCTTGCTACGGGCGACCTTGCCGTACGCGGAGGCATAATAGACTTTTTTCCTATAGGCTGTGATAATCCGGTGCGAATTGAATTTTTCGGTGATGAGATTGAATCAATCCGTGAATTCAATCCTCAGTCTCAGCGCAGTATCTGTAATTATGAACAATTTGAATTTATCGGTTCTGTTTTTCAAAACGAGCATTCAGAATTTTTTTCGACAATTTACGATTACATTAGTCCGGATTGCATTTTTGTTTTAGACTCACCCGAAACAATAGAAGCTGAATACGAAAATTTTGAATTGCCTTCACAATACCGAAAAATCAATATCAATAAACTCGGAAATGCGGATATAACCGTAAACTCTTCTCCACAGCCTAAATTCAATAAGTCTGTTCAAAAACTTATAAAAGAAATTGCAAAACTTGTTTATCGAGGTATTCACGTTTACCTTTGTGCTGAAGGGAAAATTCATCTCGAAAGATTAAAAGAGCTTTTTGAAAACAGTCTTGATGTACTCGAAAAAGGTGGCTTCGATGAATCAGAAAGTATCATAAATGACAAAAAGCGGCTATTGAGTTATATTTCATGGCTTGAACAAACACCCGCACAGGGCTTTATTCTCCCTGACTTAAGACTTGCAGTTTTTACCGAGCATGAGATATTCGAGCGATTGAATGTACGTAAACCCGGTAATCAGAAAATATCTTCGGGAGGAATCACATTGCAGGAACTCACTCAACTTAATCTGGGTGATTTCGTAGTACATGCTGATAAAGGTATAGGACGCTTCGACGGTTTCGAAACTGTTGTTCTCGGAGAAACTTCTCAGGATTGTGTCAGATTATCATACGAAGACGGAGACATTTTGTATGTCCATCTGAACTATATTCACAAACTTCAGAAGTATTCGGCTCAGGAAGGTGTTCTGCCAAAGCTTACAAAACTCGGCTCACCTGAATGGCTGAAGAAAAAATCCAGAGCAAAAAAGAAGATTAAGGACATTGCCCGAAATCTGATTCAACTCTATGCTAAACGAAAAATGAGCGAAGGCATTTCTTATCCTGCCGACACAATCTGGCAAAAAGAATTCGAAGCTTCTTTTATTTACGAGGATACTCCCGACCAGGCTCAGACTACATCCGAAATTAAATCGGATATGGAAAAGATTTCTCCGATGGACAGGTTAGTTTGCGGGGATGTTGGATTCGGAAAAACCGAAGTTGCCATTCGTGCCGCTTTCAAAGCCGTGCAGGCAGGTAAGCAGGTTGCTGTTTTAGTTCCAACTACAATTTTAGCTCAACAGCATTTTATGACTTTTACTGACAGATTAGCTGATTATCCCGTTAACATTGATGTAATATCTCGTTTCCGAAGCAAAAAAGAGCAAAAAGAAATTACCGATAAATTGGAAAACTCTCAGATTGATATTTTAATAGGAACACACAGAATACTCAGCAAAGATGTGCTGTTCAGGAAACTCGGTTTGTTAATTATTGACGAAGAGCATCGCTTCGGTGTTAGTGCAAAAGAGAAACTCCGCGAATTATCCTCAACCGTGGACACACTAACATTAACAGCAACTCCGATTCCCCGAACATTGAATTTCTCTCTGATGGGTGCTCGTGATATAAGTGTCATAGAAACAGCACCAAGAAACAGATTGCCGATTTTAACGGAAATTGTCGAATGGAGCGACGACTCGATTAAACACGGAATCATGCACGAAATTGAACGACATGGACAAGTCTTTTTTGTTAGCGATACAATATGGGAACTCGAAAAAATCCAGATGAATCTTCAAATGCTCATGCCTTCTGTACGTTTCGGAATAGCACACGGACAGATGACTTCCACGGAATTGGAACGCACGATGGAAAGATTCATTGAAAAGAAATTCGACGTTTTAATAACAACAAAAATTATTGAATCGGGACTTGACATACCTTCTGCTAACACTATTTTTATAAATAACTCTCAGAATTTCGGTCTGGCG
>JBAYGQ010000022.1:0-12819 GCA_041666585.1 Bacteroidota bacterium | reverse complement strand
TACAACTTTAATATTTGTATCACGGTTTGATAATGAAAACAACTTGAAAAAGTTTTCAGCATGAATACTAGCAATTATTATTGCTTTTGGTTGGTTATCGTTGTTAAAAATAGGAAATATACAATCAATTGAAGGAGTAATTTTTCCGTTTTCAGGCATTTTAATTTCAGAAGGAGATAATTTTATTTCACCATTTTTCATATCTGTTATAATATCGATATAAAAAAGCAAAGGTTTCCGGAGTAATTTATTTTGTGGTGTAATATAAGATCCGGAACTATCAAAAAAGATAGAAGAAAATTTTCTACCGTTTTTATCAATAAATTCAACTTTAAAATATAATCCATTTTTGAATAATTCTACAATCTGATCTTCAACTGCACTGAAATCGAAATCGTTTTCTTTTTCAGTTTGAGAAAAATTATCTATAAGCCTTTTTACTTCAGAAGTTTTCGACAGCATTATCAACTCGCGGTTAATTCTTGAAAAAACCAGATTGATTCTATCTTTTATGGAAACTACTTCATTTTTTACATTTGTCAATGCTTCTTCCCGTTTATAGGTAATAAGTGTTTGAATGAAAAAAGAACTTATTATCAAAACAGGGATTGTAATAAGTAGAATAAAAAGAAAATTTAATTTTCCCTGAATTTTCAACTTACCAAATAATGATGTACTGAACATTTTTATATTATTCATCCAATAAGAAATTGACATTCAAGTCTTTATTTTTAATAACAGTTATTTCAATAGTCTTTGGTTTTGCATATTCGTGCCAAGTGGTCAATTTATATTTTCCGGTTGGCACATTTTTAATAATAAAGTCTCCTGATTCCTTTGTTACAGCAAAATATGGTGTTTCAAGCACTATTATATACGCACTCATCTCGGGATGAACGTGACATAGTAATGGAATAACTCCTGCTTTTTCAAATACTAATGACTTTTTAGCTCCTTGTTCATAAGTTCCTAAGTCAAATTTTTTAATTTTTCCTGAAGAAAACACACTGTGTCGTGTTACATCACTATTTGGAAAAACAACTGTTGTACCGGTTAAAATAGGTAAAACATGAGGTATAAATGTCATTTCCTTCTGGTCCATTATTGTAGGTGTTGCTGAAGGATTAAACTGCATTCCGCTAATTTTTTCAATATATACTACTACATCCTGCAAAGCTCCATCACGTGTTTTAACCAGCCCTTTTATATCAGAAGAGATTAAGATTGGCTGATTTAGCAGAAAGCAAATTAATAAAAAATATATATATTTCATAAACACTCCATAAAATCAAAATTATTTGTTTTTAAAAAACTCAGTTGAAGAAGTGCTGTTCTTTTTTTTTGTTTCAGGTGATTTTAATTATTCTACGTTAAAAGTTTACTTTTTTTTTAACCTAAAAAGCTACTAAAGCAAGAAACTTGAGGTTTTTGAATGATTCTCTTTTATCCACCTTAATAATTGAACCTCCTACATTTTTATCATGTTGAAAAGTGAACAAACCTTCTATTGACACTCTAAGATTTTGCCGGACTAAGATGGTTAAATTTGGAATAATATTTGTAAAAATATCTTTATCACTAATATCATTTTTAGAATAAGCATGTTCCGCTCTCAATACTCCGATAAGCCAAGGGTAAAAAATATAATTTACTTCTCCGAAATAAACTAAACTTGATAATGCTTTAAAAGTTGTGTCCGGCTTTAAATCTGTTCCGGACATAAGCCCGCCTAATAAATCTAAGTTTCCATACGAATATTTCAAATCAATACCATAACGCTGAAAATCATTATTAAATGTTTTTTTTAAGGCATCCTGTTTAAGAGAGTTTCCAAAGTAAGCAAAAAAACCAATCATCACAGCATTATATTCAGAAAAGTCCGGCTGAGGGGATTCGTTTTTGCGATCTGAACCATCAAGAAAAAAACCGCCAAGTTTTAATCCGATTCTGCCATAATAATCGAATTTATCAAATGAATTCAAATTATCATATCCGATACCGTTTACAACTCCGATTTGATAATTCACTGAATGATTAATTATCCCGCTAAGTTCAAATCCGGAATGGCTCTTTCTTGTTGACCAGTCTCCGGCAGGAGCAAAGTCCTGAAGTATTGTGTTACTCATTGTTATCTTTTGATTACCGGGATATGAGTCGTTTATTCCGGGTTCAAATTTACCTATTTTTAAATTGAAAAAATCCTCGAGATTAAACAATTTATTAAACCTTAAAAACATACGACTGGAGCCATATTCTGTGCTCCATGAACCAAAGAAAGATATATCATCACCAAAGGTACCTGCAAAAATAAATCCTAGATCAACCGGCATATCAAGCAATAATTTTGGAGATGATGCCTGCGGGAAATTATTTTGAATACTAAAAGCTGCGTATATAGCTAAAGGAACTGAACCCGGAATACTACTTGGCCAAATACCTTCAGGCCAAACATCCTTCCATGAGTCAGCACCTAATTTCAAAGGGGGATCTTTTATCCAACTCTGAAGCTGGGAAGGAAGGTTATATCCATTCCTTCTGAACGCTTCACCCATTGCATTTCTTTTAGTAATAGAAACATGACAAGTAGCGCAGGCTGTTTTATATTTACGTGCAAAAGCAGGAATTGAATATGATTCATTTTTTAATAAAATCAGTAGTATTATAAAAATAATGATCTGTTGAAAGCACCTTTTAAGATTTTGATTAGAAATCTGCATAATTTTTAACGTTTTTTTATTAAATAAAGTAATTACTAATTTATATAAAATTTTTGTTAAACGCAAATATAATTAATAAACTCTTTTTTCAATTTTCAACAATATTCACTTTAATATTATCAAACTTAGAGATAACAGAAAAAAATCCCTCTCCTGGGGGAAAGGGATTTAAAATAGAACAAAAAAAGTTTCTACAGATTATTTGTTATTCTTCTTAAACCACATATACCAGTTGTAATTATAGAAATTAGGGTCATTTTTTTCTTTCATTTTCTCTGACATTTCTATTGATTTAGGCGGTAAAAGCAGGTAATCATCTCCCTTTTGCCAGTTTACCGGAGTCAGTACATCATTTACATAAGATTCCTGCAGTGCCGTTAGCACTCTTATAATTTCGTTTATGTTTCTGCCGACATAGCTCGGATAAAAAGCAATATATTGTATATATCCTTTAGGGCTGATAATAAAAATACCGCGTACATTTTGTGTACTGTTCTCGTAAGGGTGCTGCATGCCGTACATCTTTGAAATGCTCATATTCACATCTGAAATAAGAGGGAATTTAATCTTTGTAGGTTTCATTCCTTTGTACTCCAATGATTCAATTGATTTAATCCATTCTAAGTGGCTGTTAAGACCGTCCGTTGATATTACTATTAATTTGGTATTTAGATTTGCAAATTCATCCTGATGATGTGCCAATTCCCAGATTTCGGTGGTACAGACGGGCGTAAAATCTGCAGGGTGCGAGAAAATAATTACCCATTTGTTATAGAAATCATTCGGATACTTAACTTCTCCCTGTGTTGATATTGCCGTAAATGCAGGTGCAGCCTCATTTAGAGAAGGTATGCTCACATCCTTTTTGGATTGTGCGAAGACATACATTGAAAATATTGTAATCAATGGAAGCATAATACATATATATTTCTTCATAACTTTATTCCTGAATTCTGAAAAAAACTAATTAGAATAAGAATCAAATACTAATTTATGTAATAAATTTAATATTTCCTAATTAATTTTTTAGTTTAACTTAAATAATTAATATTATCCGTGGAAAACAAGGACGGCTTTATGTATTATATTTATTTTGTTTCAAATTTTCACAAACTTACAAAACATATTTAGCAGTGGCTGTTACAAATTCTTTAGCCATTCCGAGAAAAATACATCTGATACTAAATAACTGTTATTTTCCTGATAAATTAACTCTTTTTCGAGTAAAGAAAATAAAGCATTTCTGACAGAACTTGCTGAATGCAAATTATACTTTTTCATAAATTCACTTCCCATCGGCTCATTTACTACTTCTTCGCAGGCAATTGCTCTCAGCAAAAGCCATTGATTGTTTGTAAGCAGGTTCCTGTAGCTATGGTAAACAGATTCATTATCAGACAATATTTTGTTGAAAGTAAGGTTAATATCTGTAGATTTAATGGTTTTTAGTCTTTGCTCAAACAGTCTGTTGCAAAGATACTGGACGTAGTATGTATGAGTGCGTGTTTTCCTCAGAATCTCATTTGCATTAAGCACGGATAAACCCTGATTGCATTTATGAAACAGTGCTATCATAAATTCAGCATAGCTTTCATCATTAATTTTTTGAAGTTCAAAAAACTCACTGCTCTGATAAAAAGGTCTGCCCGAATCGCTGAACATAGACATTAGTAGATGTTTCTTACTACCGGAAAAAATAAAAGTAGCGTTCTTAATATTTTGAATGTTTGCTCTTAGAATTGCTTCAACATTTTTCTCAGGATATCCGGAGATTTGCTGAAACTCATCAATGCAAATATGTAACTGCTTCTTTTGCGATTTTATATAGCGGAAAACATCATCAATTGTACTCGTAGCTTCTTCATTATTTCTGATTTTAATTTCAATAGACGGCTGATTTGTAGTTGTGTCAACTGTCAGCACAGGGGTAATCCTTGTTAACAGAGATTTAATAAGTGCGAAAGATTTGATTGTTATACCCGCCGATTGCTCAAATACCGCCTTGGCAAAAAGCTGTGTAAAAGCAGAAAAATCTGTTGTCGGCATAATGTCGAGATAAATCGGAACTATGTTCTTCCTGCCCTTCAGAATACTTTGTACATGTTTTGCAAGAACAGATTTACCGAGTCTGCGGATTGATGTCAGAACAACATTTCTTCCGTTTGTACAGGCATTAATAAGTCTTTCGGTTTCATCCTTTCTGTCGCAAAAGTACTCAGGGGAATCGTAGCCGAAAATTATAAAAGGATTCTTCATTATCATTACATATTTTATGTAACATATTTTATGTAATACAAAATATGAAATATTTTAATTTTATGCAAGAATATTTTTTCACATTTTTACAAACTTATAAAACTTATTTCCTGCTTTCACAAAATACACACCGGTAGCGAGAAAGCAGACATCTATTCTACATTCGTTTCTATTTCCAAAACTTTGCAACTTAGGAAGTGATACCACTATTCTTCTATTTATTAATGGCTTTTTTGATTTCATTAACTAAAATATCATTTTTCTCTTTATAATAACCCATGCTGGAATAACGAATTATTCCTTCTGCATCAATAATAAAAAAAGTCGGATAACCATTTACTCCATATTTAATTTTTAAATCCTTGGATTTTGGGTATATATCAAAAATTAGCTTTTTATCTTTTGTTAGTTTCATCAATGCATCTTTTGAATCAAGCGGATATATTCCAAGAATTACCAAATCTTTGAAATCCTCAGCTATTTGATTAATAAATGGAAGAGCTTGCATACAAGGCGGACAGCCGATTTCAGAAACATACAAAAATATTATATTACCTTTTAAATCGCTCAATTTTGTTTTTTTATTATTTAAGGAATTTACTTCAAAATCAGGAGCTTTTTTGCCGGCTTTTAAATATGTTTCGATTCCTTTGGGATTTGAACTGAATTTAAATTTCTTAGGAAATGCAGCTTTCGAAAAAAGTTTTTTTTTCTTTTCTGCATTAAATTTATAATCTGAATAGAATGCTTCAGTTTGTTGAACTCCGATATCATAAAGATAATAAACAGGCATCTTGCTTTTCTTGTCGAAAGCTATTAATTTACTTTCAAATTTTAGTCTATTGCATTCATTTTTATTAATTATTGTATCGGATAAGAGACTGACTCTTGATAAAATCCCATTTTCGGAAAGGATTTTCCAGATAAAAGCAATAGAAGTGCTATAAAAGGATGATGCTGTTACAACGTTTGGAATGTAACCTTCCATTCCATCAAATTTTATTTTTCTATCTGAAAATTCAGCAGGGTTTTTCTTCTTTGTAATTTGTCTTACCACCCCATAACCATAAACTATCGGACAATAGTAATAATAATCGTTTCCTGCATATATGGAATGAGATTCAGTGGTTTCATTTAAAAAATTATAATATGCACCTATTATAGTATCTTCAGGAACGAGCATTTCTACACATTTAACAGAAAAAGAATTTTTTCCTTTGGATTCGTCATTAAAGGAGTATTGAAGAGAGTATTGCACAATATCATTTTTCTTTATAGAGTTGACAAAGTTGCTAATAATTTCTTCCTTGCTCTGAGCAAATAATACTTGAGCAATCATAAAAAAGGTTAAACATAATTTTTTCATCTCATTTTCCTTATCAAGTTTGAAATTATATCTTCACAAACTTACAAAACTTATTGCTTGCTTTCACAAAATACACTCCGGTAGCGAGAAAGCTGACATCTATTCTATCTTTGTATTCTGTTTCCAATACTAATAAACCCATTGGATTATATATTTCTATCCTATCTGAAATTATTTCAGAATACAATTCAATGTAGTTTGTTGCGGGATTCGGAGATATTGACATTTTACCTGAATGATTGTTTGCTGACGGTTCACTTATACCAACCTCACCCGCCGCTTCTATTGCACCGATTGAGCGCGATGTAGCTGAAAATGGATTACCGTAAAAGTCTGTCAATGGCTCTGCTACTGTTTTTCCCGCACCTATTGCCGGACTGCCTGCAACAAGATGGAAGTCCCTGCTTTGTCCGTTTACAAACATAGCTGTGCCGGAGCCGTAGTTGAGCGGATTCGGGTCTTTTATAGCATTCAAATCGGGAGTATCCCAGTATGGTCCGTTGAAACTTGAATTGATTATGCTGTAATAAATATTTTTGCTGAAAGTGGCGGCTCCTGCGGGCTGTGTACCGCCGTTGATATAAGCCGAAGTACCGAAAGCTAAGATATTATTTTCAATTACATTGCCGGATAAGGTCGGATACAAATTGCTTGTGGTCAGGAATCTCAGAGTAGCCTGCCCGCAGTTGTAGAATGTATTATTAATCACTTTGCAATCCACAGCGGAGGACAAAGCCAAACCGCGATAGCCGCCGACTATTATGTTGGAATAAAATTTCAGATTTTTCACTTCAAATTTATCTTCGGGACAATAGAACTGCTGACCTGTGTCTCCGCCGAGTTCGAAAGCAACCCAATTACCGGAAGAAGCATTGATAAACAGATTCCGCTCCATTGTAATGTCCGAAGCACCACCCTTTATGTGACCTGCGGTCAGGCAGTTTTCAAACAGATTCGCTCTGATAAAGCCTCTGTGGCAGACGTTTAAGTCCAATGCGTCGCAAACAGGAAAATCTCTGAAAACGCAGTTTGTTACTTCAAAATCATCAACTCCGCCAAATTTAACTGCGGTGATAGAATTTGCATCAGTTACATTCGAAAAAGTGCAACTGTCGAAAATAATAAATCTCGATTGAGTTTCGCAGGAACCGCTGTTATCAACGTTTACCAATCTGCCTGTGTTTTTTGAATTGCCTCTGAAATTCAGATTCAGAAACTTGATGTATTCGCAACTCATAAACTGCCAGTTAGAGGAAATTTCGATAGAATCATTTTGAAATCTTGTAAAAACAATCCAAGCCGAGCTGTTTCCCTTTAGTTTGGAAATGCCCTGCCATCCGCCGTAGGTGCCTGCATGCAGGAAAACGGTGTCCCCGGGATGAATAGCACCTGCATCGAAAGCCGCCTGCACATTCGGATAAGCCTGCCCGGGACCGAGATGTACATTGCCATAACAAGTGAAAGAAAGAAATAAGAGAGAGAGAAACAGTAAAAGAGTTTTCATAATTGTTAGGTTAAAAAACTTAAAAAACTTAATTTTCAGTTCGTGAATATATTATTTGATTATTTCCGTTGTACACGCCAAGTGGATTGAACAGTGAAATAAAAATTATTTTATTCGGATTTAAAACAAGCATTTTGCATTCACTAATATTCCACAATGCTATTCTTATAACTCTCTTTGATTTAAAAGGAAAAAGTTTGATAATTTTAGTCCAGTAATTTTTATTCGAAAGATCTGAATTAATGTTTCCTTTAAAAATACCTTTTTGCGAGTAATAATAAAGACAATTTTCAGTTTGTTCATAACAAATACAACTGATACAATCACCTTTATTAGCTTTGGGATTGCCGTCACTATCAATATATCGACTATAATTGCTTTCAAAAATCGTTCTAGCTTTAAGTTTTATATTAATTTCAACTATCGATCCACTGAACATTCCTTCGTGTCTTGAGCCAAAACTGACATATATATTATTATTTCCTTGGACTATTGAAGTGATAGGATTATACAAATTATGTGAAAAGGTATGATATTTTTTCTTTTTTGTATCAAAGAGCAACAAACCACCACCCCATTCACCGTTATCAAAACCTACCCAAATATTGTTTTGGCTATCTGTAATAAATGCCGGTTTATTGTACCAGTCAAATTGATCACCATAATCAGGTTTATGTGAATAAATCTTGTTTATTTCTATATCCTCAATACCCTTGTTTGTGATTAAATAGTATTTGTTATTTGTATCAAAAGTTATTCCAAAAACCTTGTATTGAGATTTGTAAACAATATCCCAATTCTTGTTTTTTCTATTGAAATAACAAATATTATTAGATGCATCGCAGGCAACAATGTTGTTTTGTCTGTCTTTTGTAATACTTGTGAATCTATAATTAATACCTATGTTTGTATCAATCAAGGTGCCGTCTTCTAAACTATAAAACCAGATTTTGCCATTTTTTCTTAATAGCCAAATCAAATTGTTGTCAACAATAAATTCTTGATTAAGTAGTTCCAAATCAGGAGGTTCGTCTAATTTTAACCTCAGAGGTTTTTCGTTTTCCTTTTCTTTTTCACATGAAACCGTGATACAAAATATAGAAAATAGGAGCAGTATTTTTGTTAATGTTTTTTTCATTTTTTCTCTCATGCACTTATATTCAGAATATATTGAATATACAAATTTCAATCATCATCCTGTTTTAATTTTATTTCTTTCTTTTCCTGTCCGGTTGTTTTTTCTTCCTTTGGGAAATGCTGTTGTGTTGCGCCGGTTACGAACAGCAACACCGCAATTAAAATAAAAATAATCGAGATTACTTTTTGGCTCACATTCAGCTTCACAGACTCACCCTCCATGTTTTTAAAACCTGTGAACATTGATATTAACGTTCCGCTGTTCCCGTGCAAAATTCTATCAGCTAAAATCCCCAATAAATGAAAGCTAACAAGTACAATCAAAACTATAACAAAAGCTTCGTGTAACTCTTTGTAAATTTCTGACTCTGAAATATTGAGCATGCTAAGAGGACCAAAACCTTTTGAAGCTAAAGCCAGCATCCCTGTTATTCCGATGCAAAGTATGGTTGCAAGGATACCTAACATAACTAATGAAGCCGCCGGATTGTGTCCGGGAAAATTTTCTTTACCGGCTTTCATATTCGAAAAGAATTTTTTTAAAGATTTAATCCCAATCGGGAAGTCCTTAAATCTCGAATACTTCGGTCCTGCAAACCCCCAAATTAATCTGAAAATTAACATAGAAATAACAATGTAGCCAAAAGCAGTATGTAGATTCAGAAAATTATCCTCTTCTCCGAGAATAAAAGCACATACTACACTAATCAGCATAAACCAGTGAAAAATTCTTGTCGGGACGCTCCAGATGTAAGTTTTCATAAATATCTCCAGCAAATTTTAAATGTCTTAAAATAATAATTCCAAAAAGAGTGTGTCTGCATACTTTTTATTTAAATCTATTTTTGATTTTTACCAAAATAGAAAAACAGAATACTGCTGTTTTCAGAAAATTCAATCTGCTTGTTCCCAGAATAAATATTTCATCGGCGCATAAATATCCGATTGAACTATAACCGAAGGGACTCAGAATTTCTCTTATGTCGTCGCTTTTATAATTGTTTTCGATAGTCAGAACATTGATTTTTACAGAATTGAAATCTATTGTTTTCAGAATTGACAACTCGCTTCCTTCGGCATCTATACTTAATAAATCAATTTTATCAATTTTCTGATTGCTGAGAATAGTATTCACATTGTATGTTTTTACTTCTGTTTTAATAAGTTTTCCGCCTAACTCATGAACTTCACGGTTCATTCTTTCCAAATGTCTTTCATCGAAATTACTGTCAATACCGCTAAGCATCTCAGAGGGACCGTCTAAGTGATGGAAAGTTGCAACACCGTCGTTTTCCGCTATACATCCGTTAACACACTGACAGGTTCTCACAGAAATCAATTTCTCGTAAACAGAATTAATCGGTTCAACGCAAATACCTTTCCAGGCTCTCTCTTTTTCAAAAAAATATGTATTGGAAAAAGTTACTCCGTCGTAGGCTCCTATATCAAGAAAGAAGCCGTTTTCTTTCTTTTTAAAACAAAATTTATCAATAAAATAATCCTGCAAATATTGCGAATAATACTTCATCTGATTTCCCCGTTTCTTTAAAAAAATGATTTCCGTTAGGTAATAATTTAGTAAAATTTTAACACCCAAACATAAGAAAAAACAAATGTAATTCCTAATATAAATGTAATTCAATCATTACAACTTGTTTGCGATTATAATTATTTATTATTGAAAATTTTACATATATTTACAAATAAACTTAATCATTATTTTTAAAAGATAAATGTAATAGAAACTTTGGAGAATGCTATGAAACGGTTATCTTATACCACTTTTGCAATTATTCTAATCTCTGCAATTTCCCTGCTCAGCCAACCCAGAACAGGCTTATATACAGTTACTTATACCGACAGAGATGTTACAAGCACAATCTATTTCAGTGTACCGACAAGTTATGACTCAACAAAATCTTACCCTATGATTCTGGGCTGGCACGGTGCCGGCGATGGGGGAAATAATATGCGCAATGCAATTAATATCTGGCTTGCCGACCAAATCGGAGCTATTGTTGTTTGTCCCGATGCCAACAGCGTTAATAATCATACGAGCGATTATTTTTCGAATCTCGCGAACGCCGCATACAGCCAAACAAGAGCTAAATATAACATTGATACAAATAAAAGAATAATTATGGGATTTTCATGGGGCGGAGGCTATTCTTACCAGTTCGGATTGCTTAATCCTCAGCTTTTTACAGGAATTATCGGTCTGGCTCCCGCAGTAGGCTCATTAACACAAGCACAGTGGGACAATATCAAGAAGCTACGAATGGCTACAATTCTCGGTACACTGGATTTTAATTATACTTCCGTTAATGCTCTGATGAATCAAATCAAAACAAGGGAAGGCAGTCTGCTGTATATAATAAAGCCCGGAGTTCAGCATGCTGATAATGTGTATTTCAATTCAGAAGAAATAAAGGTAGATTTAAAACAATGTTATGATTTTATTGTCGGTGTCAGCGACGTAACCGAGAATGAAATGCCAAACGTGGCAGAACTGACAATTTCTCCGAATCCCGCTACGGATTATATATCAATATCTTTGCCTGCACATTCTGTTAAAAGTTTGTCCATATTCAATTCTCTCGCTATTGAGTTGAACAGATATGATGAGAAAGTACTGAAGGGACTGAGTTCTGTTAATATCTCAACGAATGGTTTTTCGTCAGGTATATATTATTGTACTTTTAATTATGGTTCCGGTCAAATCACTAAGAGTTTTCTGATAGTTAAATGAGTACTAATGCACCTATGCAGAGCGTAGGCGCTAGACGGTAATCGCCTTGCACCTACGCTCTGCGTAGGTGCAAAGATTCATCCGGCAAACAAAAATAATTTCAATAACCGAAAATAATCGGGTATTCGGTAACAGGGATGTTAAAAATTGTACCGTCAGTTTGACGCTGTACTATTAGCTCCGGTTCCATTTTATTTCTGCTTCTTATCCACAACTTTGACCAGTCATAGGGCGGAATCATTACATGATAACATAATCGGATTTCATACTTTTCTGTTATGAAAGTGTAATGCTCTACAATCAATATATTAGGATATGTAGAATAAGAATTCACATACTCGTCAAATATGTTTTGGTACTGGGATTTGTTATCAATAATCCATGTTCTGAACTGATATAATTTTTCCAGAGCATCATTAATATTTTCACCCCACTGGACTATATCGGCATTCATTTCCAATGCTCTTTCCGTCCCCTTGTGGCTTGCAATCAGCTTTATGGGATAAGAACCGTAATTAATGTTTTCGTCGGGAGATAGAATTATATCAATTACCGAGTCTTTTGATGACAGTTCGGATTTCGATAACTTTGCTTTCAGAGCTGAATTCGCGTCGATTTTCAGCCTTACTTTCCCGGCGAAATTATTATCGGGAGACATTTTTATAACAAAAATACCTCCACCTTTAGGATAAGTTTTTACGGAATCATATTTTGCCGTCAATGTATAATCGCCTGCATCCTTGACCGGATCAACAGGGTCATTTGAAGAAGAGCAGGAGCTGATAAACGACAAAAATAAACTCGATAAAAACAACAACAAAACGCTTGAAATTGTTAATTGAGTTTTCATTTTTACACCTAATGAATAAGAGAACAACTATAATATTTTTACGAAAAAACAATAATGTTGTTTCAATTATTTTGTGATTTAGGATAAAATTGAACAAAAAAATGCACCTACGCAGAGCATAGGTGCAAGATGTTAAGAAGTTATCAGATTAATCTATATCTTTACAAATTTTACTGATGCATTACCGATTTTACAGATATATGTTCCTTTCGGAAGCGCACTCAGATTATACTTTTCTTC
>JBAYGQ010000021.1:0-12896 GCA_041666585.1 Bacteroidota bacterium | reverse complement strand
TTTGCAACCCACAATACCTGCAATCTTAAATGCAGGCACTGTTATATCCCATTTGAAAACCGAAAAGAAAAAAAAACTGAAGATTCGGTAATTATTTCTTCTCTTGAAGAATTTATTAAAAAGATTGAATCAGAGAATTATCAAATCGGCAAATTCTGTCTGCATGGAACAGAACCTACTCTTTTATCAGCGACAAACTTAGCGAAAGTTGTGGGTATGGTTGATAATCATTGGCAGAAAACACAAACCAAAAATATTTCTGTCGCGGTTCAAACAAACGGAGTCCGCTTAAACAGAGGATATTTGGAGGAACTCGCAGACAAATCGGGAAGTCCTGAAAAAATCAAACTCGGTTTTTCAATTGACCCTCCTGTACAAGTTCACAATTTTATGCGTGATAATTCTTATGATACTGTTTTTCTTAATTATAATACTGCGATAGAGCTTGGATTTAAAGTCGGAGTATTGATGGTGGTTTCGCAGCAAACCATGAACTTTTTAGATGAATTCAGGGACTGGGTAGTTGAGCAGTCTTTAAGAATGAAAGAAAAAGGAAATCCTTTTAAAATTAAATTGAAATTTGCTACTGGAAAATTTTCAATTTCCGATGATGATATGGATTTTTTTACGTATTTTCTAATTGAAAATAATCTGTTAAATTTAGTACAGATTTTAACTCCCGGTTATTGTATGCAAAGCGGGAACGAATGTATGTGGTTTGAGTTTGATTTTGAAGGTAATGTATATTCATGCAATAAATCTTACGGAAGTTCAGGTACTTTTTCGAATTGGCGGGTCGAAACATTCAGCGAAATAGTTGCAATCAGAAAAAAATTATATACCGAATGTTACGTCAGTTCTGATTGTAAAGAATGTTGCATGGAAGTGTTCTGCAACAGCGGTTGTCCACTTGATAGAATTAAAGTAGGCACATTGACAGGCAAGGCACACGAATGTACCTTAATAAGAAATGTTTATAAATATTTAGATAGCAATAATATCGTTATTAATGAATTTTTAAATAATATTAACTGAGGTCCTTATGTATTTTACGGGTAAGCTGGAAATTGACCCATCGCAGGAAACAATATATAAACGTGTGAAGCCCACAAAGTTGTTTTCGAAGCTACTTGATTTTTTAACATTCGGTGCTGTCTCAGACAAACAGGAGCATGAAACTTTTACTGCTGTTGCGGTTCTTCAGCAGTTGAATATCGGATTGAGAACTTTAGATATAAAAAATGTAATTCGCCTGGCTGTTGATGATTACGATTTTTACCTTGATGAAAAAGGTTTGGACGATGACTTAGAGCAGGCAATGTTTGAATTCAAGACAAAAGTTGACCCAATTGAATCTGAATTTTTTAATACTATTTATTTGGTTTTGGAACAAATTGATGACTGTTTTAAATATTTGGTTGAAATTCAGATTTACCGTAAACATAAAATCGGAGAGTATCCCATAAAAGTATTTGTTAACGGAATGCTCACTGATTTTAGTCTGAAAGAGGGTGAAACATCTACACAGTTGGAAGATAGAATTAAAGGTTTATTTTCATCTCAGGACACATATAATAAATATCTTAATATGAAAAAAGGTATCTTCGATTCGTTCCTTGATAAACTTGAGTTAGCAATCAGAAAATTCATCCGAGTTGACGATATACGTAAAGAAACCAAAGTACAAATTATTAGACCGGAACAAAGAACTGAAAATGTAGAACAAATAAAGCATGAACGTTACTCGGAACCGATTTACTACGGTTATTACGGTTTTGATAATTATTTTCTATATGCAATGCTTTGGTCAGGCGCACTGAGTTCCAGCAATCTTTATATGAATAATTTTATGGTTGTTGATGACATAGGTAATCCGGTCTTTGAGGTAGGTGATAAAGGATTCAATACTACGGAAACAGGAGTTTTTAATATTGATGAACCGTTTGTTCCGCCTACCCTAGGCGAGATTACTTATTTCGGCGGGAACAGTTTTGATAATGAACTGTTAGACGCAAATCTTATTAGTCCGGAGTCTTTGGAAACAGATGAAGGTGATACTACGGACTGGTTAGACACGGATGAAGGGAATAGTGATTATGGCGAAAATGCATCATGTAATTCATGCTCATCATGCGGCAGTTGTAGTAGCGATTAAAATATTTTTTTTAGTTATAGGGAGAAAGAGATGTTTTTAGTTATACTTGGTATCATTGTCTTAATAATAACAATAAGCCTGTCCAAGCAAGGTGGGGTTGTTACGAAATTTAAAACCTTGTTTTTTGGCGGTTCTGTTGTACTAATTATTGCAGGTTTGCTTTTTTCTACAGTTAAGCAGATTAATGCAGGTCATGTCGGAGTTCAGGTACTTTTCGGAAAGGTGCAGGAGGGTGTGATTTACGAAGGTCTCAGCATTGTCAATCCCCTTTTTGATATCAAACAAATGAGCATACAAACCCAGAGTTATACTATGTCCGGCACATTCGACGAAGGTGAAAAACGAGGTGATGATGCTATAAGAGTATTGAGTAATGACGGTCTTGAAGTAGGTATTGATCTGACTGTACTTTATAGGATTGTATCTTCCGATGCTCCGAAAATTTACAGAGATATCGGTTTGGATTACAAGGATAAAGTTATCAGACCAATTACAAGAACAGGTATAAGAGAGAGTGCTTCATTCTTTAATGCAATTGATTTATTTGCTCAGAAACGTGAAGCATTTTCTGCAAAAATAAGAGAAAAAATCGAAGCAGGCTTTAAATCAAGAGG
This sequence comes from Bacteroidota bacterium, assembly GCA_041666585.1. Taxonomy (GTDB): domain Bacteria; phylum Bacteroidota; class Ignavibacteria; order Kapaibacteriales; family UBA2268; genus JBAYGQ01. The sequence goes on along the minus strand of JBAYGQ010000021.1, from coordinate 10,127 downwards.
CATTATTCTCGAACAAATGCTAGTTCGCGATATCAAATTACCTTTATCGGTTAGGGAAAGTATTGAAAGAAAAATTACTGCTGTTCAGGATGCTCAAAGAATGGAATTTGTACTTCAGAAAGAACAGCAGGAAGCTGAGAGAAAACGTGTGGAAGCCAAGGGTGTTGCCGATGCTCAACGTATTGTGAATGAAGGTTTGTCCGACAGAATTTTGCAGTACGAAGCGATAAAAGTTCAAAAAGAATTAGTAAATTCCCCTAATTCTAAAATAATTCTTCTCGGCGGCGGTAAAAATAATATACCGTTTATTTTGGGTGGAGAGAAGTAGGATTTTTTTTATGTCCTTTTGAATGAAGTGAAGAATCCATGTTATAAAACAATTGAAGATGTGGATTCTTTACTGCGTTCAGATTGACAATATAGCTTTGATATTAAGTAATAACAGCTTCTAATAAAAGAGCGGAGTTCATTATTTTTTTACATAAAAACAACTAATGTCCGACGACCGTACATTCGGGTTGCAAACCGCAAAAAACGCTATCTGGAATTCAGCATTCTTTGTTTTTTCTGTCTTTTTTGGATTTATCACAGCTCCGATTTTAGTAAGAAAAATCGGAGTTGACGGTTTTGGCTTATACGGATTAATCATATCGGTTCTTGCCCCTCTGAACCTGACTAATCTCGGTTTCGGTGAAGCAACCGTGAAGTTTGTAGCTCAGTTTTACAAAGAAAAAAACTTCGGAAAAGTGCAGGAATACATTTCTACTACTTTTTTTATGAGTTTATGTGTAGGTGTTTTCGGGGCTGTCGCTCTTGCTTTTTTCGGTTCATCATTAGCGGAAGCAGTTTTTAAGATTCCCGTTCAACAAAAAATTATAGTGCAACAGATATTTTATGTTGTTGCCGCAGGATGGTTCATTCAAAGTATAATGTCGATTTTTATAGCTATTCTTCCTGCCGTACAAAACTATAAGTCTCTTACAATAGGCAACACAATACTTTTAGTAATTAATTCCAGTCTTGCGATTTGTGTGGTTTTATTCGGTGGTGGACTGCTCGGTTACACTATCGCTACCGTTACGGGAACATTGATAAGTTTAATCTGGTGGTATGTTGTAACAAAAAGGATGCTACCTCAGATAACATTTGTTCCGAAATTATATAAATCCGCATGGCAGAGTTCGTTCCGGTTTGGCGGCTGGCATACGATAGGTCAAGTCGGCGGAATAATGGCGAACCAGTCGGATAAATATTTGCTTGGAACATTTCTTTCTACTACGGCGGTAGGTATATACAATGTAGCTCTAAGTATAGAACAGACAGCGTATTTATCAATATGGCGTCTGGCGGAAGTTCTGTTTCCGGCATTCAGTTCTATCAGCAATGAACCGCGGGAGCATCATTTTCGCTTACTTATGAGAGCTACATGGTTATTGACTGCACTCGCAGTTTCAGCATTAATATCAGTTATACCGATAAGTTATGATTTACTTAAACTATGGATAAATGAAGATGTAGCAAGGCAGGGTTCAATTGTATTGCAAATGCTTTGTCTGGGAGGCACTTTAGGATGTGCACAGAATGCAACTTATTTCTATATACTGGGAACAGGCAGAACTAAGCTTCTTGCACTTTTTTCAATTATAAGCGGAGTCATAACATTTTCCGTAGCATTCTCTGTACTTCCTGTTTACGGGCTAAAAGCTGCAGGAGTAAGCGGAGTTGCTGCTCAAATTGTTTTCAATCTTATTGTATATCCGATTTTATATAGAAAAATATTTGGTAAGAATCTTTCATTCAAAACTTTGTTTTCGGCTATGTATTTTCCTGTTTTAATCGGACTCGGTATTGCTGTAGGATTATCTATGTCGGGTTTGATACATGCGGATAATTGGTTTGTGCTTGTCTTCTGGTATTTTTTAATAGCAGGAATTACTTTATCTTTAATTATTTTATTAAATCGAATAACACCCGGTTACAGAGAGCGTGAAAACGACATGAGGCTGATAACTGAGAGAGTTATTATCAATATAAAACAATATATCAGAAAAAAATAAATGTGCGGAATTGCCGGAATATGGAATCTTGATAAAAAGCCTGTTGAGCATTCGACAATAGGGAGGTTTACAGATGCTCTTAAACACAGAGGACCTGACGGTAGCGGCTTTTGGTTCGATGATGAACTCGGAATTGCTCTCGGTCATCGCAGACTGAGCATTCTGGATTTATCCGAAAATGCCCGTCAACCTATGCAATACTTAGATGGTCGCTATCAGATTACATTTAACGGTGAGATTTATAATTTTATTGAACTTCGCAGGGAATTAGAAGCTAAAGGATATGTCTTTCATACCCAAAGCGATACCGAAATTGTAACAGCCGCTTATCATGAATGGGGAAACGGAATGCTATCCAGATTCAACGGAATGTGGGCTTTTGCTATTTTTGATACAAAGGAGCGTTCACTTTTTCTTGCAAGGGACAGATACGGGATTAAACCCTTTCTCTACAAATTTTCAGACAATCAGTTTGCATTTGCTTCAGAGTTGAATGCCTTTAAAAAGTTAGATGGCTTTATCGCGGAATTAGACAGTGAAACAGCCTCGGTTTATCTTCATAATGCTATGGCGATAGAAGGAAGTCAGAGAACAATGATTAAGGGTGTCAGAAGGCTTCAGGGAGGACATTGTGCATTGCTGAAAGACGGCAATTTAAAGATTAGCCGGTGGTGGAACACTTTGGATAATCTTGTTGAAGTTCCAGCCGATTTCGGACAACAGGCTGAGAGGTTTCGCGAACTGTTTTATGATTCCGTGAAACTGCGTATGAGAAGTGACGTTTCAATCGGTACATGTCTGAGCGGAGGATTCGATTCCACTTCAATTATCTGCACAATGTCGGATATTGCAAAAAATGATAAAAATCTTGAAAGAATGCCGGAAGACTGGCGTCAGGCTTTTGTGGCTACTTTTCCGGGTGCAATGAATGATGAATCGGCAAACGCGAAAGAAACAGTAGATTATGCGGGTGTAAAAGGGATTTTTTTTGAAGTTACTGAAAACAGTGCAATTGAAGATATTGAACAAATACTGAATGATTTTGACGACTGCTATCCCGGTATGCCGACTGCGGCATGGCTGATTTACAAAGAACTGAGACGCTCAGGTGTTTTCGTTTCGCTCGACGGACACGGTGCGGACGAGTTGCTTGGAATGTATGCTCAGGGTGATTTTATTTCATTTTATGATTCTCCCCATCTGCTGACAAATTGGTCTGAAAACAAAAGAAGAATCAATGAGTACAATACATTTTTGAATTCACTCGAAAATCCGCAACTTTTTAAAAGTCCTGCTGAAGCTATTTTTGCTTACCATCCGGATTTTGCATTTGCGGGAAAAATTAAAAATACTTTTCTTAATTCAGGTGCAAAACTAAAGAGAAAGTTATCAGGTAACAGGTTTTCAATATTCAGAAATAACCCTGTTTTATCCGATGACGATTTCTCTCAGGTAGGTGCTAATGATGAGTTACCGAAGGAATGGGGATTCATCAACAGGTTGCTTTACAAACAGTTCCACAGTGATGTTTTACCGACAATACTTCGTAACTTCGACAGAGTATCAATGGCTCACGGCGTTGAAGTTCGAATGCCTTTTATGGATTGGCGGCTTGTCAGCTATGCCTTTTCACTACCGGATTCATCTAAATTGAGTATGGGAATGACAAAGCGAATTGCAAGGGAAGCAATGAAAAACAGAATTCCGGAATCCATACGAACATCCCGTCTGAAAGTAGGTTTTAATTCTCCTCTTCCTGAGTGGCTGAACGGTCCGCTAAAGAACTGGGTTAAAGAAATAATTTATTCTCCCGAACTGCAATCACACGATTTAATAAATATAAAAGCATTCCAAAAATTTGCCGAAATCCATTTCAGGAATAACAACTGGTCCTGGGGAAACAGTGAATTTGCCTGGCAGATTGTGCAATTCCTCTGGTTCGAGAAACAATTAAGCAGAAAAAGTATATAAAAATATCCGACATTGCAATTCATATATACAATATTTTTTTGAATGATTTGCAAAGATTTCGTTATCGGGTTTTGAAATTAGATAATGTATAATTATATTTGTTTAATTATCTCCGCTCCGATAATTATTCTATTTTTTACGATTTTCTGTTGAAAAGCATGAATCATTGAAATTGAAGATAAATAAGTTAAAATCTGTATTATTCATAAAAAGAAAGATTAGACAATGGAATCAGTCATTCTCTCTGCAGTAAGGACTCCGATAGGTGCATTTCAGGGTTCTTTGTCTGCGTTAACTTCACCGAAACTCGGTTCGATTGTAATTTCCGAAGCGATTAAACGTGCCGGAATAGCGAATGAAGATGTATGCGAAGTAATTATGGGCAATGTTCTTGCAGCGGGAGTCGGTCAGGCACCTGCCAGACAAGCGGCTATTTATGCAGGATTACCGGAATCCGTTTACTGTATGACAATCAATAAAGTTTGCGGAAGCGGTTTAAAAGCTGTCATGCTCGGAGACCAGTCAATACGACTCGGCGATTCTGATTTCGTCGTTGCCGGCGGAATGGAATCTATGACTAATGCCCCTTACATTTTATTTAATGCCCGTAACGGATACCGTATGGGACACGGAGAAGTTACAGACTCAATGATTTTCGACGGCTTATGGGATCCGTACAGCAACACCCACATGGGTATTGCAGGGGAACTTTGTGCAACCGAATATAAAATTACTCGCGAAGAGCAGGATGAATTTGCAATTAACAGCTACAAACGCGCTCTTGATGCTATGCAATCCGGAGGCTATAAAAATGAAATTATTCCTGTCGTAATCGAAGACAGAAAAGGTACCGTTACAGTTGAAAAAGACGAGGAGCCTGAAAAAATAAAATTCGATAAAGTACCGTCTTTGAAACCTGTTTTTAAGAAGGACGGTACTATCACTGCTGCAAACGCTTCATCAATTGACGACGGTGCATCTGCACTTGTAATTGCCAGTGCCGATAAAGCAAAGGAAAAAGGATTGAAACCACTTGCAAAGATTATCGCTTATGCAACTCATGCTCAGAATCCGCAATGGTTCACAACAGCTCCTGCCGAAGCTATTAAGAAGGTTCTTAAAAAAACTAATATGCAAATTGATGATATTGATTATTTTGAAATAAATGAAGCTTTCGCTACCGTGCCGATTGTTGCGAACCGCATACTTAATATCCCGTACGATAAAATGAATGTTAACGGCGGTGCAATAGCTCTCGGTCATCCGATAGGAGCATCCGGTGCCAGAATACTTACAACACTGATTTATGCTCTTAAAAGGGATAATAAAAAATTAGGTCTGGCTTCGCTCTGTATCGGAGGAGGAGAAGCAGTTGCATTAATAATTGAAATGTTATAAAATTTGTTCTTATATTAGATTTGGATTTGTTTACTTAAGATTTGGAGAACTTATGAAAAAAACTTACATATTTTTGACTATTATTTTTTGCTTTATATTGTTTGCAGGTTTTAATATATTAACTGCGGCAACTTCGCCTAAGTCGCAAAAGGCTGTCAGCGACGGATTGCAGAGAGTAATTATGGCTATAGAAACCAGAGGCAATACATTGGGCAACGTAACATTTAAAATTGCAAATGCTGGGAACAACGCCGGTGACGGGCAAGGCGCAAGGACTCACGGCGGGTGTATCTGGCCAGTGAATTCGGGAAGAGCTTATATCTATGGGCAGGGTCTCGGTTTTGCCGCAAAGAAAAGGGTAGGAGACAAAGTGAATAAGCTTACTACTCTGTCTTACAATCCGAACAACGGTTATAGTAATCACGTCCCGGGCAGGATAGAAGAAGGCGACAGCTATTCCTGGGACCCCGTACTTAGAGAAAAGTATCAGGTTTATATTTCGACTGAATTTGACAAAACAACAGGACAATCGAAGGATACTACTGTAACCGTTCAAAAATGGCCTATCTGGAAAGTAGCAGACGGACAAACCGACAAGTTCGGCGTGTATAATTTAATCACAGAAGAAAGAGACCTTGCCAATTATCCCAAAGGACCCGCAATGGTAGCCGACGAACAATTGCATACTGTTTTCAAAGATACGGAAATTGCAAAGTATCTCGGCGACAGAGATGAGATGAAAAGATTGGGCTATCCTATGCGTTTACAGTATGAGGAATCTGTTTTTTATTGGAACACAGAACAGTACAAAGACATTGTAATTATTTATTACAAAGTTATCAATATGTCCACAGACACACTGAATGATTGTTATCTGGCACCTCTAAGCGACAATGATATAATTGACAGTGTAGCTACAGATACCGCTCAGGTTAGTAATGATATCGCAAAATACTATTCAACCGATACTACATTAAATCTCGGTTACACATGGACCAATACGGATAAAGGCGAAGCAGGAAAACATTTCGGTTATGTCGGTATTTCTTTGTTAATGACTCCGGCTGTTAAACAGGACGGATTCTTACGTTCTGATAAAAATATCTATCAGCCGGATGAACAGCTCGGACTTAAAACATTTGAACTGTTTCCGATTGAAAGCGATACTATTGTTTTGGGTGACCTTTACGGATACATAACTTCAGGAAAAAAAGCGGCAAGTATTCTGCCTTCTGATATAAGACTGCTGTATTCTACAGGTCCCTTCAATATGTTACCGGGTGACACTGCAAAACTATTTGTTATGCTGAATTTTGCTACTCCTTCCAAAGGCGGAGAAGCAGACGGGACAGATGAGGATGTGGTCGGATTAGTAAATCAGGTTAAACTCGGCAGAAGCTTTTTCTATGATGAAATATTAACAAAAATAGTCGAACAGGAAACGATAAATAAAGGCAATTTCAGCATTAATTCTGTCTATCCCAATCCCGCTGTATCTAATGTAAATATTGATTTCAATAAGTTAATTTCGGGTTATACTAATGTTGAAATAATTAACTTGATGGGTCAAAAGATTTTCTCAGGAAATTATTATATATCAGATAACGGAACAAATTCATTAACTTTGAACATTGAAACAATTGCTCAGGGAGCTTACGTTCTAAAGATAACCAATAAGGGACAGATTAGTACAAAAATGTTTTCAATTTTAAGATAGAATAATGGCATTAAGTCAGCAAATCAGCATCAGACCTGAAGTATTCGAAATAATTAAAAAATCCCTTACCGATGTAAAAACCGGTAAGGGTAAAATATTTTGTGTCGGAGGTGAGACAGGCACAGGCAAAACACATCTTTTAAAAGAATTAAAAAGCGAAGTTGCCGAGAATTTTACCGATATAACTACGCTGATAGTAGAAGGACAATCTCCTATCGGCAGTTTTAATATTGGTACCTTGCAGCCTCTTTTGCCTTTTTCACGTGCTGTGGAGAAGTTACTTCATTACGACAATGAAGAAGCATCAGCCGAGAAAAAGTTTGCTAAAAATATTGGTCTTACCGTACTTGCTTCCATCCCAGGAGTCGGTGATGTTTTTTATGCTGTTAAAGAATTAGGCAGAGACTGGCGGCAATATAAAAAAGATAAATCATCTTCATCAATTCGAAATATTAGTACCGGAACAGCGGATTATTTCGATACGATTTGTATGTTTGCGGATAAAAAACCTTTGTTGATTATGTTTGACGATTTTCACTGGTGCGATGCTCAATCTCTTGAATTACTGAATTTATTTCATGATAAAGTTTCTTCAATTCCTTTAGTAATTGTTTGTACATTCAGAAAAAGCGTATTGATTAGCAAAGGTCTTCCGCTTTTATCTTTTATCCAGCGTCAGAAGACCAATTCGCATACATTGCAAATGCAAGAACTGCAGGGCTTTTCAAAGGCAGAAACATCTTTAGTATGCAAGTCTTTTTTTACAGGTTACAAACCAAGCAGTAAATTTGAAAACTGGCTTTTCAAGCAATCAATGGGTGTTCCGGGTGTACTGTTTGAATATCTTAAATATTTCAAATCAAATTCACCTTTTCTTCCTGACGGAAGTCTGGACGAAAATTTTGACAGCCGGAGTTTTCTTCCGACTACCGTTCATTCCGCTTTTTCGCAGATTTTAGATAAACTGTCTGATGAAGAGCGAAATGCTTTAGCTGTTTGTAGTAGCGAAGGCAGAGAATTTACCGCTATCATAATAAGTCAATTACTTAATACCGACATACTGACTGCTATAAAAAAACTGAGGGCATTGCAGAATAAAACAGGAATAGTACGCAGTCTGGGTTCACAGGTTCGTTACGGAGTTAAAACAACAACGTATGAATTTACACAGGCATTCTATCATTCGTTTTTTGAAAATTCTTTGGAGTATGAAGAGCATATAGCCCTGCATGGTCAAATTGCTGCAGTTTTAAGACAAAAGTACGACGAGGCGGAATCTGAAGCACTAAAGCAACAAATTGCACCATACCTTGCCGCACACAGCGCTGAAGCCGGAGATGAATCAACCGCAAAATCAATGCTTCTTCTTGCGGCACAGGCTGCACAAAGATACGGCAATACTGAAGTAATTCAGGATATGTACGAAAGTTATGCTAATATCGGAAGCAAAACTTCTGAAGAAACCGAAAATCAAAATGAAGAAATTGCTTTTGCAGATCTTATACGTGCTTCCAAACATAATGTAGTACCTGATAGTGAGGAAGCTGATACTGCTTTATCCGAAGAAACCGGTGAGACAGTCCATGAATCAATTGAACAACCTGCACAGGATTTTGGTATAATTCGTAAAACAATAGTTGACTATTATTTAAAGAAGAACTTCTCAAGTGCGGCAGAACTCGCCATTACTTATTATAACAGTAACGAAGTGAGTCTTCACTCTTCTGAAAAAATTCAGCTTTTATCTTTAACAGTAAAATCATTAATTGAATTAAAAGATTATCACAGGGCAGAAAAATTTGTAGAAGATGCAAAAAATATGCTAAACGATAAAACGGATATATTGGCAGAATGTCTCTATTACAATGCCGTATCTGCATTGCAGGTTTCAAAAAATAATTATTCCGAAGCCCTGAATAATTTAAGGCAAGCCGCCGAAAAGTCAATTAATCTACCGTCAGAACTTCGTTTGCTTACTTTATCGAATATTGCAATTATTACAGAAATCAATGATTCGGCAGAAGCCAACCGGTATTACGATGCTGTCCGGAAACTGAGTTCTGCACTCGATTTCGAAGATTTTGCCCGCGATGTCTTTTAATGCTTATTACAATCATCAGAGCGGATTAATTATAAATCCGATAATAAATAAAATTGTAAATGACACCATTAGCCATCTTGCTTGAACCGGTGATTTTGTCTTGAACGAATTCCACACAACTGCACCCCAGTAAGTCATAACTGTAGCCGCAATAAATGTAAATATTGTTTCAGGTGGACCTAGTCTGGGTCCCAAAAAGTAATTCAATCCCAAATTGACAATTGAACCGTAAACTATCATCAGATGAAAGGTGTACATAAACAGAGATTCCTGTCCGCTTAATCTAAGAACATCGCCGACTCGGTTGTTCTTATAAAATTTTTCAAGCAGAAAGAGTAAAGAAAATACACCTATTGCACCTGATAAGCGGAAAAATGAATGTGCGGGGGAAGCAAGCCACCAGTTAACAACAGCAGGATAAGCCTCTGTATAGGCGCGGGTGTAATAAAGTAAAAACATTAAACCCCAGCCACTGATTGCTAAGATAGTCGCCAGTTTTTTCTTGTTTTCAAACTGCATAAACCATGCTGTTACAGCTACACCTGCAAAGAAGTAGCCGCTCCAATGAAATAATGGAAATTTCGACATCGGCGGATGTGAAAAATATGCTGAAATTATTTGAGGTAAACCTTCAAATGGATTGCTCTGCCAGATAAAAGGAGCCATAAAAAAGACAAATAAAGCAAGAGAGGCATAGATATAAGGCAATATCTTCATCTTAGGAATCAACATTAAAAATATCAGTGCAATAATCGATGATAATACAATTGCGTTTAAAACATCGCATTCATAAAATTTCATTAGCATTTCCTGCGAACCGCCTATCAATCGCGAAAAGGAAAATGTGGGCAGATGTAACCAATAGGCAATAAGAAGTATAAAT
>JBAYGQ010000020.1:0-12923 GCA_041666585.1 Bacteroidota bacterium | reverse complement strand
ACCTATTGAATCTTTATGATAAACCCTCGCAGAATAAACCCAATGTGATTGACCCATTGCTGATTTAAGCCTACTAATTATAAAATTCTCTTTATTCTTTCCCCAATCTCTTATAGCCGTTTCTGCTGGTTTAAAACTATCATTTGTTACGTTAAAATAAGTACTACTGTCTGTCATTGCATCAAAACCTTTATGTACAGCATACTCCATTTTACCTTCTTCAATCTCTTTAATAATAACGTCTTTGCGTGGCTTTGTGTTCGATTTGAACAACTTTTCCAAATCCAATTTTTTATAAATTCCTTTGGGTTTATCCGATTCAGTTTGTGGCTCTGATTCCTGACCTACAAAATTCTCAACGTCTGCCTGTTTTGTTTTTTGGAAAATCCATCCTTTTAACCTTCCATTCCATATACCGCCTAATGCCTTTAAGTCGCCTTTGAATGGATATGTGTTTCCGGTAACAAGTATTGATTTTTCAGAATAATTTGTAATTTTTAAATCTTTGCCGATAGTACCGCCGTCTGCGAATTGTTCAATATCATCCAATCCATTAATCTTTTTAAGCATACTGGATTCAAGTTTGCTGATTATATTAACAAGCCTCAAATGCCTGTCTTTAGATGCTTTTGTGGCTTTTGTTTTCGTTACGTAGTCGAGTTCGCTAAACTCTTTTGGCTTAGTTGATTCAACGTACCAATCTGCTTTTTCCTCCAAATGCGTAATTGCGACATTCGATATTGCTTCAAGTAGCTTTTTTTTCTCTAATCCTAAACCCTTAAATTGTTCAGCGTGTTCACTTTCAGTCCCATAACCATTCTTAAACTGCTCCGTAACAAATTCAATGCTTTTACCTTGCTTTTCCGCAATGGATTCAAGTTTGGATTGGATTTTATCTGATATTTTTTGTTCTTTTATATCTGTTATAATTTCTTCTAATATATTACAATTAATTACTTCCGGTTCTATTTTATTAATATCGCTTTCATTAAAAACTACATTTCTTCTAAAATAGTCAATATCTCCAGAGTATTCGCCTTTAATTTCTTCTTCTTTTTTATTAAATAGCCACGATGGAAAATATAATAAATCAGGATATTTATCATTTTTTTTAATAAAAGCAAATTGTTTGGGAATATTAAGATAAATCTTTTCTGAGCGTGGCTCTAAGCTGCTGTGGATAACAGGTTCTTGGTATAATAATAAAGTTGAATATGAATTTTCAAATTCTTTGAAATTACGTATGCCGATTAATGTTTCTGTTTTTTTTATCTCCTTAATTTTAGTATTCCAAAAATTTTTATTTACTTGAATATTACTATCAATAACTTTTGACTGTGATTTTGGCAACCAGCTCTTAATTTCTTTTTGATAATTTATTTGATGATATGAAAGTTTAAATATTACATTTATGGCTATATCTGTTTCTTTTTCAATTCTACAAATATTAACAGTTATCAATTCTTGTTCTGGCTTTGTTGGTGCAACAACATCAATGTTTTTTAATTTTTCAGCAAATTCTCTTCGTTCTTCTTCGCTTGCGGATTCATAAGGCTCTACTAAACTTTTAAAATCATTATCCTGCCATTTTTTGAAACCGCTTGCAATAGTCCATTCGTCTGCGGGATTGCTTTTTCCACTTATCCAAGATACATTTAATTTTATATTGTATTTGTTCGCCATTTGCGTCAAAGCATACCCTTGTTGACCGGAATGTGTTTGATATGTTAAATATTCGGCATCAACAAGCAAGTTCAACATTAATGAACTTTCTCCCAGCGATTCTTTTACTTTAGATGCAAACCAAATAGCCTTTTTCGCTGCTGCTAATTCTGCACGACTTTGTTCGCTTGCGTTATCATCGTCAAAAAATTTACCATACCACACAACATTACCATCTTTGTCTGTTATTCCAAATTTTCCGGCACTTGCTTTTGCATCTGAATATAATGTAAGTGAATATTTTATTGATTTTTCTAAATCTTCGGCTTTTACCTTTGCGATACCTGTTTTTATTTTATCATAATCTAATCCAATATCATTTAAGGCAAGTTTGAATTTTGGAAATGCTGACCGATTATCAAAACCTTGCTTGATAGCCCATTCCCTTAGTTCCGTATGTGTTTGCATTGCTTTTAAAACCTCTGAATTTTCAGAAACAATGTCCTTTATTGTTTTCTTTGCCATTTTTATTTTATTTTGATTAGATTTTATTTTTAGTATCTTTTTTGTTTCAACTTTAACTTTCTCAAACTCTCTTTAGATATATTACAAAACTTTCTGTCAAGAAACTTATTACAATTAGACTGTTTTAGTGAATCGTAAAACTCACATGAACGTAAACCGCATTTCTTACTTAACGGTTTCATTTAATGCTTTATTTGTTAAACTTTCCACAACCTCATTAATGGTTTTGGGATTAGATTTTGAGCAACAACGTACTTTTCTTTTAGATGCACAAAGTTGGTCGGCGGTTAGGCTTTGATTTATCAACTTTTCTTTAATTACAGCATTTTGAGCATCATCTAATGTTTTGTAGCCTTTATAAAAATCATTACAAATAAATAAGCAATAATTACCTACCCCCCTTTGGATAGAAAAATCACAAACCGTATTACCTGTTGGCATAGTCCACTGATTGATATACCAATATTCATATTCACCCTCTTTTTTACAATATTCCCATTTTGGTATTACTGTAGATTTCTCAACTGCTTTATAAAATTTAACTACATCCGAAATATCTACTTGCAATAAAAATTGCCAAAGCAAGCACGTATCTATTAATTTCACATTGTTTTCCATATTACAACTTTTTTATATTAGTATAACAAAATCCAAAATTCATTAAGAATTTCATTAGTTCATCAACTGTACAATTTTCGCAATCCAAAGGAAAAAATTCAGAAACATATTCCTTCAAATCAGTTATTCCAGCATCTTTTTTAATAGCATCAATTTCGTTTTCAGCCTCGACAATACATTTTAAAGTATAATCTTCAGGATTCTTACTTACAACATCAATAAGATATGTTATTTCGTATTTATTCATTATAACTTTTTTAATTCGTTATTCAAAAAATCCTCTAATGATTCGGGTACAGTTCCACCTTTCGCCATTGTATTTAATTTATGACCAACTTCAATTAATTTTTCGCTTAAAATAACTATATTTTCATCATAATCAATTATTTCTTGAATATAGTTGTAAATATCTAAATCAATATCGTCAATTTCACTATCTCCATCATAATATAATTCTGTTGAACTATGGAATCTTGCTCTTGTTTCGTTTTTATTAGCAACTACAATACTTAAATAATAATCATTACCACCACTTTTGTTAGCAGGGTTTTCAGAGTGGTCTTTAACTCTTATTTGTAAAGTTATATCGTTTTCATCTTTGTCATAACCTAATATTATAGAATCATAGCTACTATAATCATTTCTGCCGTATTTGCTTTTCAATAAATAAAAAACCTCAAACATTAAGTCTATTGCCGTTTTTTCAGTAGCAACCAAATCAAATGTTTCTATTTCTTCCCATTCGCCTTCTTTGATTAATTCCCATAAGTCAGAATCTTTATAATTTTCAGATAACGGATAATCTTTTAATTCGTAATATTCAGTATCGCCAACGAACTTATATGTATCAGTACGCATTTCCACTATTGAGACTTCGTTTATGTATTTTGATTCAGATTGAACATCATTAGCCTCTGAAATAGCAGAGTCCTTATCTATTCCAAAATATAATTCCTCTGTATATGTATCCCCACTCTTAAAGGCTCTATAAAAATCAATTGTCTGAATTTCGCTGTCAACACTTCCTCCTTGCTCCATTCGCTTAATAGGACAACCAACAACCGCCTTAACCCCATCGGTTAATTCAATAGTCCTAAAGCTATCTTTATTAAATTCAGAAGGCTCAATTTGACGGAATCTATAATAATTGTCGGTTTCATCAACGCCCTTATATTTAAAATCATGTTCTTTTAGCCATTTCCTTGCTCCTGATAACCTAAAATTATTTTTATCAATCAATACCGTTTGAATCTTTGTATCAATAGGACATTTGGATTGTATTGTGCCACCATCCGACATCACAGCCCCGCCATCCTCCATTATCCTACTTAATCCAGTTGGGTTATAACTTGTTCCGTATTTTTCATCTATTTCACCTAAATAATTTTCTATTTTTGTGTTAAGGTTTTCTAATTCATTACTGATTCTGTAATAATTATCGTCATACCAATCTTGTTTTTCCTTTTCATCTTCTGGAACTTCCTCCATTTCATACAACTCGTCAATAGAATCAATATCAATATAATCTGAAGTTTCTGTGGGAACAAATGACATTGGATTAAGTCCTGATTCTTGTAGTTCAATATTTACCTTTATTAATTTCTTTTTTTTACCATCAGAATCGCTTCTAATGACAGAATCCTGACTACTATGTAAATCATGCCTTACAGAGCATAGTGAAGAAATTGCATCATGTTGCTCCTCTGTCAATGTTCCGATATTTTTATTTTCTTGCATTTTTTTGTCAGCATATCTTCGCTTTCCTTCGTAAATATCCACCTTACCACCACTCCTCATAACTTTTCCACCATCCTCCATTATCGGATTTCCGCCTGTCGAAATGTTTATCTTATTCAAAATCTCTTTGTTTGTGCCCATATATGTGTGAACGGTATTGTCTTGAACGGCTTTTTTGTTTATTACGACCTCTTGAGCCTCTAATTCTACAATCTTATCAGTACCTTTGATTTTAAACTTTTCCCCGCCTTGTAGGTGCGACTTTCCTGAAACTTCGCAACCCTCATCACAATCAACGTTACCGCCTTGTTGCATTATCGGACTTTCGCCTTTTTTCACAATTATATATTCTATATTTTCTTTTTTAGGCACAGGCATTTTATCGAAATAATCGCTTATATTTAATTTGTCTTTTTCACGCAATAAATTATCTGTCAAGTTATCAATATATAATAGTATTTCGTTTTTGGTAAAAAGCCCATTGGGTACGTCTATATGATTTTCTCCATGTATAAAATTCCATTTTGAATTATAAGGTCTTTGATGGTCTGAAAATCTTAATTTATGTCCTGCAAAATTTATATAATCAGAACCGCTTAGTGCGTTTGTTTCTTTCCCAATCCAATTAGTTAAAGATTCTTTAAGTAAGGACTTCATTTCGTAATTGTCAAAAAACTTCGCACCACTATCAATTTTGTAATTAATTTGTATTTTTCTATCAATACTACTGATAAAATTATTGTATATTTCTTTTACTGCATCAATTGATTCAATTACAACATCTTCTATTTTGTCGTATTTTTTATTAAAACCAATAAATTTTGTTCCTCCTTGTGAGCGGCGTTCTCCTATCCATATATCCATAGAGCTACTTTCATATGGAGATTTATTAGACGTTATTTTTATATTAAGTCCTTTATATTGCATTGTAGAAATTCCTGATTTCGCAAACCTTTTTTTAATAAAGTTGGAAAAATTATGTTCTTCAATATTGTTTTCATCAAATTGTAATAACAATGTCGTTTTTATTTGTCCCCCATCTTCCCACGTTTCAAATTTCTTATGCCAGTACAAAGGTGAAAATTCGTCTTTTGTTTTATCTGAATTATAACCGCCCATTCTCTTCCAAAACCTATCCCTCCTTGCTTCGTCTTTATGTTGCGTAAAATCCTCCATGCCTTTATAACCACCATGAATAACCTTATATGAATCGCCTTTTTTAGCTAAGACCATCCATTTTTTTTCAGGATTTGTAGATTGTTTCTTTTCTCCTACTTTATAGAAACCCATATCTATATATCTTTGAGGGATTGAACCACCTTGTTCCATCTTTTCAGCCTTTTTAATATAGAAAACAGTATCTATAAAAAACAGCGTTCCTTTGCGTGTCAATACATTTTCATCGTGCAAATCTTCAAGTATTAAATTTAATTCAGGATTATAGTAGTCATTATTTTTAGTGTTTTTAAATCCGTTTTCAGCCATAAAAGACTTAACCTTACTTAAATCTGTTTTTTCGGTCATTAATACAAACGGTTGCTTAACTACGAAATAAAAAACATTCTCTTTTAAGCAAAAACCCAATAATTCATATTTTGTATTTTCAAAAAAGTAATTATGTAGTAACAAACTATTTAGATAATCAATCCATGATTCATAAAAAATACCATCGTTCAGTTTTGCGATATATTTCTTATCTAAATAATATACTTTTTGTTCTGCTCCTTCTGATAAATAAAGGCTTTCGTTTAAAGAAGCTATATTAAACCATAAATTATTTTTAACTGCAAATTCTTTTAACTTCTCTTCTTGCGAACGTCTGATTTCCTTTGCTGTTCCAATTTTAGTATCTGATTTTTCGCCATTTCGTAAGTAACTGATTGCTGACCAGATAGTGTCTTTTTTCCTATTTTGTTTAACTCTTGAAATGTCATAATTACCGGTATTTAAAATTAATGATTCTATAAATTGTTTTGGACTGTCTGTCTTATATTCCTTTCTGAACTTCTTTTCAGCTTTATTAGCTAAATCGTGAGCCTTTGAGTAAGATAACTTACTATATTTCATGTTGTTATATTCGTGAAACTCATGCAGTAATGTGGATTCAATGTCTTTTTCAGTCATACATTCTTCTAACCAAATTTGATTATCTGGGATATAGTGATAATGTTCTCCAACGTGATGATGACCACCTGCAACAAAATGAATACTTAATTTGTCCCGAACATAAGTTCCATTAACAGTGTAAACCTTTACGATTTTACCCTTCTTGTCCGTAACGCTTTTAATATGTTTCTTATTCAATTTCATGCCTTATTCAGTAATAATTAATGCAAATATATAAAATTTGTTCTTATAAAATACTAAAAATCAACACTACAAAACAAAATTTAGGTATGCCTAAAATTTATATTTATTTACTTTGGTATGTAATGACTTAATTTTGTATTCGTTACAAACGTTTTAAAACAATGAATGAAAATTGCGAAAATTGTAGAAAATTAATAGATTTTTTAGATAAATCCAAAGCACATATTTTAAAAAATGGAATAGAAAATACCTGTTTATTATTAGACACAAAGCAAAAGATATGCGAGGAAGATTTATTTGATAAAATAGTTGAAATAACGCTGTATGAATTTCCGTCAATGAACAAAAACGATATTCTGAAAGGGGTTTCCAGAAAGGATAATGTAAGATTTTCGGCACTATCAATAATAACCAATGTTTCAATGTCTTATTCATTTTCAACGAAATATATTTCACTTAAATTAAATAAGTCAAAAACATCCGTAAAAAGATATGCGACATTTATAAAAGAATTAGCTGAAAACATAAAGCAGGACAGGGAAATAATACAAAAGCATAAAGCAGTAATAGAAGCAATTAAACAATTAACGTAATATGAAAAACGAAGAAGTAGAAACGGTACAACCGATTGAAGAACAATCATTCTCGACACCATTAACAGATGCTCCTGTTGATGAAAAGGCGTATGGATTAGGTAATGCAACTATTCAGAAAAATCAAGACGGCTCAATTGATGCTATTCCTGAACAGGAATTTAAAAGACCTGAATTAGTTATTAATATGGAAGAAGAAACGGAAACGCCAGCAGAACCGGAAACCCCAAAAGAAAAGACTGTCTTTAATCCAGCTATGCAAGACCTTCCGAATAAGGATAAAAAGAAAGGTGCAGAACTATTAGTTGATGCCTGTATTAATCTTTATGTATTCCTTTATCAGCAAGGTTATAACCTTCTTGAATTATCTGACGATAAGTTAAAAAGAAAAGCATTAAAAGGTCAGTTTCATTTAGAAATACTTGAATTACATTTGCCATTACCTGATTCAGACGAAACAATAAGCGTAAGGGAGTTTATCCATTCATACAACGACCAAGTTGGCAAGGCATTAATTGTTGACCAAGCATTTATTGACAGGGTAAGACCAATATTGATTGATATGTTCATTCAAAAGGGCTGGGGCTTAACTAATGAACAATATATATTATATGAGATAATTGCAAAAACAGCTAAAGATGCGGGTACGGTAATTCGTGCTAAATTGGTTCTTAATGATATGTTAAGCAACGCTAACAAGTATTTTGAAGAAATGATTTTAGCTAACAGGCAGTCCCAAATACAACCACCGAAAAAACAGCAACAAAAGGCACAAAATACAGCCGAAGCATTTGAGCCACAGCAACAACCTATCACTCCAATAGTCGAGAATGTTGATAAGCCGAAAAAGAAAAGCAAGTTGACTAAAAAGGTTGAAGCCGAAACAATAGACCACAGCACAGAACAATTTAGTAGCGACATTTTAAATGGATAAAGAGATAAAAAAAAGACAGCCCAAATTAATCGTTGTAATAGGTAAGAAGGGAATCGGGAAAACCTTTACCACCTTACAATTAATAAGGCAATACCTTACAGGAAACCCAAGTAAGGGAGTTGCTCCAAGACGTGTATTAATATTTGATATTAATAATGAATACTCACAATTTAAGTCTATATCATTAAAACATATTGCAATATTTTCTATGCACCCTACAATAGAGTGCCGGAGAGTTGCACCATTTAACGATGATGGTACAAAGATGGGTATTAATCAAATGAATGAAGCGTTGAATTTTATATTGATCAATTACAGTAACGGTTTGTTGCTGGCTGAAGATATTAACAGATATGCTTCTGATATTATCAATATGGATATAATTGGGAACTTAGCCACAATGCGACATATCAATTGTGATGTTATTATTCACTTTCAGTTGAAGGGGAAAGCCGGAAATCCTAAGATTATGGGATTTATCAATGTAATGAGAATACATAAGACTGTTGAAACATTCGAGAGGCATAAAGATAAATTTGAGGGCTATTTAGAGATTCTTAAAATATCAGAAAAACTTGTTCATTTAATGAATAAGAAACTACCGAAGGATAAGCAATACTTCTACTGCTACGCTGACTTTGATAAGGATAGAATATATGGCGACAATAGCCAGTATTCAAAATATACGAAGCAAGAATTTACGGAAGCAGTCAAAGAATATATATCCGAAAACGAAAAAGATACAATTAAGCCGTTACTATCTAAAAAAGATGCTAAAGGTAAGGCTATTTATACCTATGAAAAGGCATATAATACCTGCTTAAACGACTTAGTATCAGATTATTATGTCGGTATTTAAAATATTATTTTGTTTCAGAGAATATTGCAATTAAATTTGTGTGCACCTAAATTTTATATAATTAAATATGAATTTTGCTTATAAATTAATCAACGGAAAATTGCATGACAGCAAAGAAAATCCAGTTACCTGTTGGAATCACCCTGAAAAAATTGTTATGAATATGGGGCAACCTAATGTAGTAATTAATTACTGTAATGATGGTTGTATGGCTTTTAAATTAAGGCAAGCAGATAAAGCTAATGCAAATGAAAAGTCGTTTAAGAATATGGCAACCTTTCATTGTTTGCGAGTGGAATCACCTATTGAAGTAATTACAAGGGAAGTAATTGTAGAAAAAAAAGAACCTAAAAAAGTTGGCAAATTAGAA
The DNA here is from genome assembly GCA_041666585.1 of Bacteroidota bacterium. Lineage (GTDB taxonomy): Bacteria > Bacteroidota > Ignavibacteria > Kapaibacteriales > UBA2268 > JBAYGQ01. The sequence goes on along the minus strand of JBAYGQ010000020.1, from coordinate 3,315 downwards.
TTATCTGTAAATGATAAAGGTCAGACCAAGAAATAACATCAATAACATTCTTAAATCAAAAGGATTAAGGCGTAAAGATTTATATTATATGCTTGAATCTGAATTTGGCAAATCTATTAGTATTACTGAAATTTCAAATATCTGTAATAATAGATGGAATGATTTAAAAACAAGCAATGTTACAATGTTTTGTCGAGTATTAGATGTTACTCCAAATGATTTATTAATTAATCCATATACAGAAAACGGAAAATGGCAAACAACTTATTAGATGGGTTAGATGGGTTATATGAGTTAAGAGCATATAACTTGGAGGAAATAGAACAATTGAGAGCAAGAACCGATGCTACCATTGCTGAAATGATTAACAATAGAAAGGATGAACGTATAAAGAATAGGCATATTTTATATAATGTATATAGTATAACTCCTGATAATATTCATAATATAACACTTGATTATATTAGCAAATTAAGCCCCGCTACCATTACAGACCTTGAATTAAACTTAAATATCTATATTCGTAAATTAAGAGAGGAGTTGGTTCTATTAAAAAATGACAATAAGAGAAATGAAAACAGTACACCGATACATTATACAGAATGTTGGATAAAGAAAGCATACGATAAATTAAATTTAATTTACTTAATTAATAAAAAAATAGAATCAATAGTAAAAGGAATAAGCAATAGAGAGTTTGTGGCAATATCAGTCAGGAATAAGACGGGAAGTGAGCTGAAAGATATTGCACTAATGACAGATAGTGATAGTTTGATTGAAAGAAATCTTTTTTTTTGAAAACAATCGGGCGGTGTGTACATCATTAGCTGATTTTATAATATCACTGAGAGAAAAATCGCTTAAAATAGATTATATCAAAGTAATTACAATAACATCTCAACAACTCAATGAAGTGTATCTTAGAATAAGTGGCGGAGTAAGTTCTATGCTCGATATGTCTATGTCAATGAGTGCGTTTCAACAGCAAAACAATATTTCAGAAAGAGAATGTGATTTTCAGATTAATGTTGGTTTTGATTTACGGATAACTCGTCTTTTACCACATGAGGAGGTGCGTTTTGTTTTTTACATTAAGGAAATAGTATCAATATCATAATACACATAAAGTAGCAATGGGAAAAAGAAATTTAAGAAATAATATAGCTGAGTTGGCTAAGATTAATGTTAGTCTATTCGAGAGACTACATAATTTAAGAAAAGAGTTGCGTAAAGAGGCTCTCAATTTACGAATACGCAAATGTATTGTAGGTAAAAAAGGTTCAGGAAAAACAACTTTCATTAAAAATGAAATACTACCACAATTAAAAAACTACTTTATAATTGATTTCAATGATGAGTATAGTGATGTAGTTAGTGATAATAATAGATTTGTAGATAAGTCGTGTAGTATTCAAAAAATTAAAAAGGTTATAATTGAAAATAAGAATAAGGTTATAATAATTGAAGATATTGGACTGCTTATTAAAAAAACATCATTATTAGATGATTTACTTATGCGTTATGATTTAGATTTTATAATTATAAGTCAATGTTTTGAGAATATTATAATATTACAAAAAAGTGGTTTTATTGACACAATTTACGACTTTGGAACAATTGAAAACCAAAACTATATTGATGATTTAAAATTAAAAACCAAGACCACTATAATAAATCTGCAAAAAATAAATAAAACGTAAGACAATGGAAGAACATAATGAATTATCGCTGCCTATATCCATTAGGCTTGTTAATAATACAACAGAAATTATTAATAATGTAAAGGTGTTTGATTTCAAACATGAGAAACAAGGGAATATACAATATTTTGCAGAATCACCATTCTTAACGTATGATGAGATTCTGCGAAGATTGATTTCGGGAAAGTATAATATTATTGAGATACTCCATGAAACAGATTGTAAGAATATTAATCATACAAAGAAACAGACTTCTTGTTGTATATATTTACAAAATACAGACATATTAGGTGTTCGTAAAACAAAACAATATAAGTTTAAGCAGGAAGGTGCACAATTAGATATGGCTGTTTCAAAAACAGACTTTTGGTTGGATGTAAATATGAACATAATTTATGATTTCATTTTGCCAAAAACAACCATTGTTATACGTTTTTATCCTGCAATTGAAATGCCATTAATCGGGAAAATTAAAAAAATAAAATAAGTAAAGAATGAACTCGAATATTGAAAAAAAGATATTGCCGGAAATAAAAACGGTTGATGGAACAACTTTTGATTTATCGGAGTTTGATAAATGTTATATTAGGTGTAATTCAGACTTTAATAACAAAACAAAAGGATTTTCTTTATGTAAAAAGATTATTGTATGTTTAGTAATTTTTACTTTTATGTATTTTATGATTTATTGGTTTAGATGTAAGTAATAAATACGAAAAAGTGAATCACACAATCTCTATAATAACAGCCCCAAGAGAACCACAAACACTAAATGCTTGCATTACGTCATTGCGGAATATCAGATACAGGGATGTAATTAATATCTTTGCAGAACCAAGTGAAAACTATTATTGTATCAATCAACCAAATATCTGTTTTAATGTTCATTCAGAAAAAAAGGGAGCATTTAAGAATTTTGACTATGCCTTAAAATGGAACATACAAAATTCATCTAAAAATATATTTGTGATTGTATCAGACGACACCATATTTACTGAGGATTTTAATTTAGCATTAACGGAAGGAATGAACAAGCACCCCGAAGCGGTATTTGCGTGTTTTGTATTGAAAACAATGCCAAATATTAATAATTTATGTGGTCGTACCGGATGGAATGACCTTAGTAATGTAGGATGGGATTTTCAGGGAGGTAATTTTGCAATGTCGAAAGCAACTGCAACAAAGATAATAAACCACCCATTTTATATAAATCATTTACTGAATTATAAAGAGAATCAACAAATTGATGCTTGTATTGCAGAGGTTTGTAAATTGATGCAGATACCGTTTTATGCTCATAATAATAGTCTGACATATACTATTGGAGTAATATCAACATTAGGGCATAGAAGCGGGTTAAGTGATGGATTAGGATTGAGATAATTATGAAAACAGAAGCGGAAATAAAAAATAAAATAGAACAGCTATCATTGCTTGCGAAAGAATCATGCGATGAATTAATTAAACATGCAAATATACATAGTTCGTTATTTCCTGACGAAAATTATTCACATGGACATAACGCATGTATCAATGCTTTTAAAGTTGATATTTATCTCGAACTTGTTAATATATTGAAATGGGCGATAGAGGATGATGATTTAAGAAATAATTT
>JBAYGQ010000019.1:0-13006 GCA_041666585.1 Bacteroidota bacterium | reverse complement strand
CAGGATAAAACGCCAGTCAAGCACAACCATCCAGATTTTACTGAAAATATCTTTGATGACAACACCGAGAGGCTCTTTCTTCTTGACTTCACGTACAGGCTCTTTATAAATAAAAATTGTGGGTATAATCATTGCAGCAGTACAGATTGCAGAAGCAAGAATGACATAAGTCCAGTTAATAGATTTCAGTGCCGGTACAATGAACATAGGGAAAATAAATGCACCCAAATTGATTGTCCAGTAAAAGATACCAAATCCAAGAGTGCTGTTTTTCTCGTCTGTAACACGAGCGATAGTACCGGAAATTACAGGTTTAAAAGTTCCCGCTCCCAATCCCATAATAACAAGTGATGCGTAAACAGCGAAATAAGCCGTCATCTGACTTGTAAGAAAATAGCCTAATCCAAGCAGTGAAAATGCCACCATTAATGTACGGCGGTAGCCGAGTCTGTCGGCAATTGCTCCTGAGACAATCGGCAAGATATAGAGAAGAGGCTGTATTGTACCTTTTATTAACCCTACGCTCGGTTTGGAGTATCCAAGCTGTTCGGTAAGGTAAATTGAGAGAACGCTCATCATCCCGTAATAGGAGCCGCGCTCGAAAAATTCAAAAATAATTGAAATCCAGTAAACTAAGGGAAATCCTCTGAAGCCTGCTTTAGCTTTTGCGTCTTTTTCCATATTTATCTTGTTTTGTTTATTAAAAGAATATGTTTTGCAAATATAAGAAAAGTAAATAATAATTATGAAGAAATTCAGTCTTATACTTTTTATTGAAAATAATATTTAAATAATAATTTAAGGAGGAAAAAATGATAAAAAAGACAGTACAGGATGCAATCAACAGCCAGATTGTAAAAGAAATCTATTCTGCAAATCTTTATCTTGCAATGGCGGCTTACTTCCATTCAATAAACTTAAACGGTTTTGCAAACTGGATGCGGGTTCAGGCTCAGGAAGAAAATTTTCATGCAATGAAATTTTTCGATTATCTGCTTGAAAGAAGCGGTGATGCCAAAATCGGTTCTATTGCCGAGCCTCCTGCAAAGTGGGATTCACCTCTTAAAGCATTCGAAGAAGTTCTGAAACACGAAGAAGGTGTAACCGCTTCTATTAATGCTCTCGCTGACGTAGCTATGAAAGAAAGCGATCATGCTTCAAGTATCATGTTGCAATGGTTCATATCCGAGCAGGTTGAAGAAGAGTCAACAGCAAGCGATATTGTTGCCAGACTGCGACTCGCAGGCGATTCTAAGGGTGGTTTGTTCCTTATGGACAATGAATTAAAAACAAGAGTTTTCATACCGCCGGTTAGCGCAAAACCGTGATTTAATGTTGCCTGTCATGTTGGATTTATTCCGTCATGACAGGCATTTCTCTGTTTGGAAAATTTGAGTTTAAAATGAAAAAAAATATTATACTGCTTGTTATCTTTTGCTTTCTGTTCAATTCCGTAATCGCTTTTTCTCAGGGTAGAAGAACCGTAGAAATCCCCAAAAACAACTATGGACTGCAAGTAGTCTCAGACATTGAATTATACAAGAAACAGGTAAGTTATAACGCGAACGATGAGTTGGTTGACCTGCAGAAATTTATACCCGGCATTGTACTCGATATCAAATATGCAACTGCCGATAATTTTGTCGGACTTCCCTTATATTCTCTTCCTAAAGCTTATTTACGAAAACCTGTGGCAGAGGCTTTGCTTCGGATTCAAGAGGTGTTGAAAACCAGAAATCTCGGATTGAAAATTTTCGATGCTTACCGTCCCTACAGTGTAACCTTAAAATTCTATGAAAAAATAAAAGATACAAACTTCGTAGCATCCCCTTGGTCAGGTTCAAGGCATAACCGTGGAGCCGCAGTTGACCTTACTCTGATAGACCTTAAGGATAATGCAGAACTCACAATGCCCACCAAATTTGATGATTTCAGCGACAAGGCTTCACCTACGTATATTAATCTTTCAATAACTGTTTTGAAAAACAGAAATCTCCTTATTCAATTGATGCAGAAATACGGTTTCACAGTAAATCCAAATGAATGGTGGCACTATGATTATGAGGGCTGGAGCAAGTTTCCGGTAACGGATATAAAATTTGAAGAGCTGGAGAAGTTGAATAAATGACCTAACTCTGCTTTTTAAGAAATTATAATAAACTTGAATAAAGTTCTTCGTATTTTTTGGCAATTTTCTCCCATGTGAATTTTTCTGACCATGCTTTAAAGCCTAATGCAGCCATCGTTTTTCTTAATTCCGGATTATTAAATATATTTTCTAAAATCTTTGCAGATTGACTGAGTTTTGCCCGGCTCAGACCGAAACATTTTTTTGTAGGAAGAATGATTCCTCCGTTTGTCCATTCAACAATTTCCTTACTGTTTCCAACATCTGTCACAAGGAAGGGAGTTTTCCCCGCCATACTTTCAAAAAGCACAAGCGGTGAACATTCAATATTTGAGGGAAACAAAAACAAATCAGCTTGTTTAAATGCTGAAACAGTTTCGCTCCTTGAAGTATTAAGAATCAGGATTTGCTTGTTATTAGCTTTATTTGTTTTATCTGCATTGAAACGTTTTAATTTAAAATTGAAATACTTCATAAGCGAACTGTATAAACCGCTTGCAGAATTGCCAATCATAACAAGAGTGGAATTTTTAATTTTAGCCTTGCGGAAAATGTCCAAAGCTTCTGTATGTCCCTTGAATCCTGTCCGGGAGCCGACATGAAGAATCATAAAATCATCTTCAGGGATTTTGTATAAATAGCGGAAATTAATATCTGAATCGCTTAAAAACTCTGTTCCATCGGCACCGTTAGGAATAATTATATAATTTGTAACCTGATTTTTCTTAGCATAATTAATATCCCGGTAATCATTCGAAAGAAAAATATTATTATCAAATTCTTTCAATCGATCAATCATCTGCTTATAGTATTTACGGTAAGCCGGAAAATGCAGACCGGAAAAACCTGTCGGCACAAAAACTTTTTTCCCTTTAATCTCCTTAAGATACGGCAGTGCAAGATCTGTTGTCCAGGTTTGTGCGGCAAAGAAAGTAACAATGTCAAAATCAATCGATTTGATAAAAGAAATATATTCATCAATTTCACCCTGCATCCCACGTACATAGTTACCGGATACATTGAATTGACGGACTTTGACACCATTAAGCTCAGATTCTTTTCTCTCATGAATTTTGGTTGTAACAACTGTAACTTCATGTCCTGCCTGAACCAATCTTTCGGAAATCTGACGGCAGACTTCAGCCATGCCGCTTTGCACAGGAGGATACGATTCAACAGCATGGAGAATTTTCATATTATACAGAGTTAGATTGATTAAATTAAAAACTAAAGTTACGCCACTGCGATACCTTGCCGCGTTTGTCCTTTGCTCTTACTTTAAACGAAAACGGTTTTTCTTTGTTTTTCGGCTCGCTTTTAAATATTTGCACATTTGTAATATCATTAGGTTTTTTGGAGCTTTTGCCGTAGAGTTCACGGGCATAAGCATTGCCTTCAATTTCAAGTTCTGAAAGATTTTCGTTTGTGTTCACATAGCCGAAAGAATGGGTGATTACATTTACAGTCTTATTGCCGACAATCTGTACATCATAGATAATGGGGTCGGGATAATTAAAAACAGAAATCTGATATTTCGGATTAACAAGCTCACCGTTCAGGTATCGCTCCAATACAAGATGTTTTCCTATATCACTTATTTCGGGTTTGAATGTAAATTCCTCTCCCTGCTGACTGACAGCTCTTTCAGTTTTTCCGTCCATAATCACAGTTTTTATATCTCTGCCTGATTTCCAAGGGATGTTCGGTATAATAACATAATCCATTTCGGGATACATAAACTGTTCAAATTTAGGCTGAGAAATTTTAATCGGTGAAACTTCGAAATCGAATGAAATAGTTTTATACTTTGTCCAGCAGGTACATTTCACCTTCATAGAGCCGTAAGACGGTGTCCGTCCTGCTACAATAATTTCCGAAGGATTTTTGGATTCTATAAATGCAGTACCTCCGTTATCGGAGTGAGACAGTTGAACTTCAATTTTTGTTTCACGCGTCAAATCCTTTGTAAGGTCTCCCATTCCATACAGAATTAATTTATTCGACCAGTGTCTTTCTGCCACAGCATCAACTGTGCTGAACATAGGTCTGACTTCGAAATAAGAAGGTATATTTGGAACATCATAAATCGGATTACGTAGTTTGCTGAAAGAAGTGGAATCTCCGGGATAGTACCCGGCAAATTCACCCGTTGCTCCGCCACCTGAAACAAAAATCATATTCAGACTAAACTGTGTTTTCGCTTCGAGCAGTCTTTTTGAAGTCATGTCTTTATTGTCGGACTTTAAAACCGCCTTAGCCAGAACAGTAACTATATATGTTTTGTTTTGTCTCTCGTAAAGAGGAGGATTCCAGAAAAAATTAGCGGTTTGCTGATTGTTTTCCTCAATTCTAAAGTATTGAGAATTGGCTTCGTTCATTCTGTTAAGACTTACTTTCTGACGCAGACTCTGGTCTTCGACAATAAACTCGTATTCGACATGCTCGACATTACCGTTGTAAATAACGGTATTCATTGAATCGAGTGATAAGATTTTAGCACTCGAGCTGTCAATAATCAATCTGCAGTTTAATGTAGTTTTCATCGGGTGGATAGAAAAAAGACTCGGAGGTATATTCAAGGGATTCTCTTCATTTTTTTTATTGTTATCCTTTATCGGTAGCAAAAAAATGAGAGCGGCAAGATATAAAATAAAATATATCTCAACAGTCCGCCTTCTTTTTGTTCCGTTATTATTTTCTGATGTCTTCAATTTTTCAGGTACTAAATTTTATCCGAAATTTTATTAGCTAAAATCTTTTCGAGTTCGTGCCTGACGGCAAACTCGATTTCTTCTTTCTTTAGAGTTTCTGCTGAAGAGTTTAGCGAATCAACCGTATTTTTTAAAACTGCAAGCGAACTGTTCAATTCATTCATAGCCTCCAGCATCCGCGGATTAGGTGCAACTGCCTGCCCGAAATTCTCTGAAACATTTTTCAAAAACTGAATCAGAGCGGTTTGCTGTTTAACCATTTCCTGCATAGAAGAATCGAATTTTTCGAGTTGAACTACCGCCCCTGCCAAATCGCGGCTGATTTCGCCTATTTCTAAAAGCAGTTCTCCTCCGGGATTATCCTCATCCTTGCCGTTGGTCTGATACTTCAGAACATCATCATTAGGAGTAAAAAGCATGATTACAAATAGCAAAATCAGCATAAGCGCTTCGAAAGCTATTCCTGCAATCACCACATCGTTACTGATGTTGTCATTAAAGCGTCTGATACCGATTAAAAGAAGTAATACCGCCGCACCGAAGTAAACAAAAGCATTGAATGTTGAATAATAATATCTGTTGACTATTTCTTCGAGCCAGAGACCTGTTCCCGAAAATAATCCGAGTGGATGCAGAACTGTTACTTCTTTTTTTACATAACGAAAAATCTCTCTTTCGTTTATACAAATTCGCCAGCATAGCAATAAAGTCGAAAATGCAGACATTTGCTTCTGGTAACGCAATTCCTGGAATATCTCGTTCAACAGGCTTCTGCCTTCGATTGAGGAAAGTGTGTCAATGTTTTTCATAGTTGTATTTTATATTTGAAAAATCATTTACTTCGATGGTTAATATTATTATTAACAAACTTCAAAGATACAAAAAAAAATGTTTTGATTTGATTAATTTTATACTGATTTAATTTAAGATATTTATTATAAAATATTCTAAAATTGAATAAGTATTCTAAACGTCTTAATTATACTTTCATATTATTCGTATTTTTACTCAATTATTTTTATTAACTTTATAATTATTAATGCAAGAAAATATTTTTTCAGTTTATTAAGGAGAATAATTATGCAATTTTTTATTGAACATTCACCGGTATTTACAACTCTGCGTTTGCAGTTGGAAAAAGGAGAATCCTTTAAAGCTGAAGCAGGAGCGATGATTTCAATGTCGCCGACAATTTCACTCGAAGCAAAGATGTCGAACAAAAGTGTTTTCGGAGCTTTAAAAGCTGTTGTCGGAGGTGAATCATTCTTCGGTACAGTATTTACCGCTGAAGGCGGAGCAGGTGAATTAGTGCTTGGTCCCGGCTCACCCGGAGATATTTTGCAGATGCAGTTAAATAATCAGACTATCTTTGCTCAGGCCGGTGCTTATCTTGCAGGTGGTACTGATTTGGTACTTTCAGCACAAGGCTCGGCAAAAGCGTTGATGTCCGGTGAAGGTTTGTTCCTATCCAAAATATCGGGAACAGGCTTGTTATTCTTAAATTCTTACGGCTCTATTTATACTAAGGAATTGCGTCAGGACGAAACTTATGTAGTTGATACAGGACATATTGTAGCATTCGAGGAAACAGTTTCATACAAAATTCAGAAAGCGGCAAAAGGAATTTTTTCAACCTTAGCTTCAGGTGAAGGTTTGGTTTGCGAATACAAAGGACCCGGTAAAATATGGATTCAGACACGTAATATTTCGGCATTAGCAAAACTGCTGGCACCGTTTATCGTGAAGTCCTGAAAAGTTAGTAGATATTAAAATAAAAGAATATTTTTAATATTATTTGGTCAATAATAAATGAGCCCAAAACGTTATCTGTTTTTAGCAGGATTATTCTGTTTTTGCCTATTATCTGGTCAAACAGAATTAAAATCTCAAACGGATAATCCTGCTATTTCTGGTATAATCAAAGAAGCAAAATCCGGAGAAGCGGTAATCGGCGTCAGTGTTACTCTTATTCCCGAAAAAGGAGTAAAGTCTAAAATACGCGGAGCTGTTTCTAATAAATTCGGTTTTTATTCTATACCTGACATTGAACCTGCTGATTACAAACTCAGAGTTAAGGCAATAGGATTTGCTGTATTCGAGCAAAAAATCTCAGTTAGCAAAGGCAAGGATTTGAGATTTGATATTAAACTGAAACAAGAAGATATAAAAACACAGGAAGTAGTTGTTGAATCGCAGAAGGAATCTTCTCCTACGAGTTCAATAAGTGCCGTCAGCGTATCACCTGATTTTATTCATCAAATCCCTTCAATTGCAGGAGAGCGGGATATTTTCCGCGTTCTGCAGTTGCTCCCCGGAGTAAAGCAATCCTCTGAATTATCCAGCGGACTATACGTACGCGGCGGTTCTCCAGACCAGAATCTGACTCTTTTGGATGGAGTGATTGTTTACAATCCAAGCCATCTTGCCGGTTTCCTAAGCGTTTTCAATAACGATGCAATCCGAGATGTAAAGTTGATAAAAGGGGCATTTCCCGCAGAGTATGGCGGCAGGCTTTCCAGTGTTCTGGATATGACAATGAAGGAGGGAACAAAAGAAAAATTTAGCGGTTCGGGAGGAATCAGCCTGATAAGCTCAAGGCTAACACTCGAAGGACCGATTACAGAAAATTCTTCTTTTATGATTTCTGGCAGAAGAACTTATTTCGATTTGCTGCTCGCTATAGCGACGACTGAAGATGTACCCCAGTATTATTTTTACGACCTGAATGCAAAATTTAATTATAAACTTTCCGAATCCGACCATATTTATGCGAGCGGATACTTCGGACGTGACAGGCTGAATCCACCCGATAATACAGATGTGAACTTTAAGGTGGACTGGGGAAATTCGACTGCAAACCTGCGCTGGATGCATATTGTTTCACCTTCCCTGTTTACGAATTTTTCTCTGATATTTACAGATTATAATTTTGATACTGAATTAAGAGGCGATTCATCAAACTCTGTAACAGATTTCCTTGCACACAGCGGAATCAAAGACTGGTTGCTGAGAGGCGAAGCACAGTATTTTCCTGCGGAAAGTCATGTTGTTAAATCGGGAATTGAATGCGTATGGCATAACTTTGCATCCTCTCTTTCCAGTTCATTCCTTGAAAACCTTGATCAATGGAAAATGATGGATAACAACATTTCAGGTTTGGAAGCCGCTTTGTACCTTCAGGATGAGTGGGCAATCACACCGCTTCTTTCAACAAATATCGGTGCAAGGGTTTTCTATTTTCAAAAAGGAAATTATTTTAGATTAGAGCCGCGTGTTTCGGCTACTTATTATATAACGGATTTTCTGAAAATGAAAGGCTCGTTTGCTGTTGCTAATCAATATATTCACATGATTGTGCGTAATGATATAACCTTGCCTACAGACCTATGGTTCCCTTCTACTGAACGCATTAAACCGAGCCAGTCCGTTCAGGGAGTATTCGGAGTGGAAACAACTTTCGGTGAAAATGCTGAATATCTGCTCAGTCTGGAAGGATATTACAAGAATATGACGAATCTCTATGAATACAAGGACTCATCGCTGTTTTCTTTCGGTATCCCTTTGGAAGACCAATTTACTTCGGGCAGAGGCGAGGCTTACGGAATTGAACTTTTCCTGAATAAACGAATGGGACACTTCATGGGTTGGATAGGTTATACCTTAGCGTGGACAACACGAACTTTTTCCGAACTGAATAACGGGAAATCATTTTATCCCAGGTATGACAGAAGACATGATATTTCAGTAGTATTTTCGTATAAACCTTCGGAATCATGGGAATTCGGCGTTACTTGGGTTTACGGTACAGGACAAGCCTATACGATGCCCACCGGTACTTATTTTATGGACCCGATCGGTTTCGGAAATAGATATACAGACCCATGGGGAGGGGATTATCAAAATAAAGGGACGCAGTATTCCGAGCGTAACGGATACCGTCTTCCTCCTTACCACAGGATGGATTTGAACATTATGTACAATTATAAATGGTTCGATGTGCCGTTCCAGTTTACTTTGAATATTTACAATTTATATAACCGGCGAAATCCTTTTATGTGGTACATTGGTAATGACTGGGACCAGCAAACACAGACAAGCGTTTCAAAAGTCAAGCAAATTACACTTTTTCCGATTATTCCGACTTTAGGTCTGAATTTTAAGTTTTAATCTGGAGATGAAAATGCAGAATTATTTATTTAAATATTTTTTATTAATTATTCTCGGAATTTCTCTTGCTCTCAGCTCCTGCGAGGAAACAATAGAAGGTGTTACGATGCCTTACGTCGAACAGTTGGTTATTCAGGGAGTTCTTGAAAAAGGAAAAACTGCAGAAGTCAGAATCTCAAAGACTATGCCACCACTTAGCAATCCGACAATAGAAGATGCAGAAATTAAAAATGCTGTTGCTTTTATAACGGTTGACAGCATCAAATATACATTGAATTATACATCAAAAGGTTATTATAAAAACGATTCATTATCGATTGTATCAGGTAAAAATTATAACCTTGAAGTTAGCTGGAACGGCAAAAAAGCAACTGCAGTTACTACTGTCCCTGAAGAACCTGTAATTACTAATCTTGAACGAAAAGTCATCCAGAATAATGCTCCTTATGGGTATATGATGTATAATATACAGTATTTTGCAATTGTTTCAGCGCAGAAAAATACAGTTTATTTAGGCGGCAGAACCGACTTTGCAAACGGAAATCTGCTTGGTATGTCTTATCCTTATAATTCTGCATCCATGCTTGATGCAGGTGCAACAGATAATAATCTGAAAATTCTTTTGATTTCCGATTACAGTGATACAGACAGTCTTTATTATGAAAGAGACAATTCTTATTATTACAGCGGGATTTTTGTTGAAAGTTATGACCCCCAGTTTAATGACTATTATAAAACACACAACAACGGACAAGGAGGTAATGATATTTTCGGTATGCAGGGAACCAATGTGAAATGGAACATTAAAGGCGAAGGTATAGGATTGTTTATAGGCAGAGCGGTTGTAAACAAAATGCTTAAATAATTTTTAATATTAGAACGGACTCCCTCGTCTGTTCATAAGGGTTTAAGATAATTATGAATTTTAACCAATGCATTTCAGGACAAGACAAATATGAACAAAATCACACTTAGCATCATTGCATTTCTGTTATTTTTTAATGTGTCTCAAACAAGGATATTCGCACAAAATGAGATTAGCCATACCGAATGTTTCAACTCAATTAAAGAAAAATATAACAAAATCAATGCGATTTCCTTTAAATTTACTTCTGCCGATAATCCCGATTTCCGAGGCACTCTTTCGGCAGAAAGCAGCAATAAGTACAGGCTCGACCTTAAAAACAGAACAATTGTTTCAAATGGAAAAACACTATGGAATTTCGATAAAACCACTAACAAAGTTGTTATTACTTCTATTGATGAAAGCGATGCAGGTTCGGGACATATTCAAACTTTCTTTTTCGGATTTATTTCTCAGTTTCAGTCAACCGAACTGAAAACGGAAATTTCTGCAAAGGGCGGCACCCGTTCCTACACTTTGTATCTCGATGCAAAAAATCCACAGAAATCCGATATTAAAAAAGCTATCCTTAGTCTGAATCCCAAAACTTTGGGTATAAACGCAGTACAGGTGCTGTCGGACGGAAAATGGCAGAAATGGGAAATACGCGATATTAAGCTCAACAAAGTTGTAGGAGCTAAATATGAGTTTACTCCACCTGAAGATGCTCAAATTATTGATATGAGATGAAATACAATTAAAGAATTAAATGCGAGTTGGTGAGAAGACATATAGAACGATTTGGGAAAAAGATGATGTTGTGCAAATCATTGACCAGCGTCATCTACCGCATAAATTTGTAATTGAAACTCTTAGTACTTTAAATGAAGTTGCAGTTGCAATAAAAGAAATGCATGTAAGAGGGGCTCCGCTGATAGGTGTTACTGCTGCTTACGGACTTTATCTTGCCGCAGTAGAGGCGAAAGGAAAAGCCGATTTCGATAATTACATGCAAAAAGCATCGGAAACTTTGATTGCAACAAGACCTACCGCAATTAATCTGAAATGGGCTGTTGAACGTGTACTAAACTCAGTTTCCGAAGAATTGAATGTTGACTTAAAAATTAAAACCGCTCTCGAAACTGCCCGTACAATTGCCGGAGAAGACGTAAATATGTGCCTTAACATCGGAGAATACGGTTGTAAACTAATAGAAGAAATATCAAAAAATAAAAACAGAGAGACTGTTAATATCCTGACTCACTGCAATGCAGGTTGGCTTGCAGCAGTGGACTACGGCACTGCTACCGCTCCTATATACTTGGCTCACAGTAAAGGAATCAAACTTCATGTTTGGGTTGATATGACCGGTCCCCGGAATCAGGGTGCCAGACTAACGGCATGGGAACTCGGAAACGAAGGTGTACCGCATACTGTTATTGCAGATAACACAGGCGGACACCTTATGCAACATGGTCTGGTTGATATGGTAATAGTAGGAAGCGATCGAACTGCAATAAACGGAGACGTTGCAAATAAAATCGGAACCTATCTGAAAGCTCTTGCGGCAAAAGACAACAATATCCCATTTTACGTTGCACTGCCTTCTTCAACAATAGATTGGGATATTACGGATGGTATAAAAGAAATACCCGTAGAAATGCGTCCACCCGACGAAGTGCGATATACAGAAGGTCTGTGCGAAGGTGAAATAAAAAGGGTACTTGTACCGCCTCAGGACAGTCCTGCCGTTAACTTTGCTTTCGATGTTACTCCCGCAAGACTTGTTACGGCACTTATTACGGAAAGAGGCATCTGCAAAGCTGATAAAACCTCAATTCTGGAACTTTTTCCCGGGTTGGGCAAATGAAACTGAACATAAACAGCGAAGGGATTATTAAATTCAATTGCGACTGGTTAGAAACTCCGCCAATCTCCTTTCCGCAGTTTGAAGAAATCAACTTACAACGCCAAATATTGCACAATCTCGACCTAATCGGAGAATATTCTGACGGCTTAGGATACGGAAACTTAAGCATACGCAGGGACGAAACCAGCTTTTTTATTACTGCTTCGCAGACGGGAGGTATCCCTCATCTCGGCATTGAACACTATACACTTGTTACGAAATGGGATATATATAAAAACTATCTGAAATGCGAGGGACCTGCAAAAGCATCTTCGGAATCACTTACACACGCCGCTATCTACGCACTTTCACCCGAAATCGGAGCTGTAGTACACGTCCATACTTTCAAAGGATGGCTCATGCTTTTAAATAAAATTCCTACTTCAAATCCAAATATAAAATACGGCACACCTGCAATGGCTTACGAAATATTTCGCCTATACAGAGAATCTAATCTAAGGCAGGAGAAAATTCTGGTAATGGCGGGACACCGCGAAGGTATCATCTCATTCGGTAACGACATCAACGATGCTGCCTCCGCACTTCTAAACAAAATAGATATTTTTTTAAATTACTAAATAAAATTAAAAATGCTTCCCGTACCTTTTTCTTTTGCAAGCTTATAAACGGCAAATGCTGTTGATATATCCTGAATAGCCAAGCCTACACTCTTGAAAATTGTAATTTCATCATGCGAAGTTCTTCCTTTTGCCTTTCCTGTAATAACGGCTCCAAGGTCGCATGCAATAATATCTTTCGAGAATTTTCCTTCTTTCATAGGGATAATAAATTCTCCTGCTTCAGCCATGCAGGCATCAGTAAGGTCTGCTACAATCCTTGAATTAAGGACAGTCTTTTCGTCAATTTCTCTCATTGCGGGTGCATGAGCTCCGACACCGTTAATATGGCAACCCGGTTTAAGCCATTCGTACTGGATAATCGGGTCTTTGGCACTTGTTGCTAATGTAAGTACATCCGCCGCTCTTACGGCTTCTTCTGCTGAATTTGCTCTGATGAACGGGATTTTATGCTGTTCTTCCATCTCTTTGCAAAAGGCATCAATTTTTTCTGGCGGGTCAATTGAAAATACATAATATTTTTCGAATTTGTGAGCTTCGCAGGTAGCCCAGACCTGAGTTTTTGCCTGAATTCCGGAACCTAAAATTGAAGCTGTTTTAGCATCTTCATTTGCCATATACTTTGTTGCTATTCCAGATACCGCACCGGTTCGCATAGCTGTAATGAAT